>CAZOGA010000102.1:2741-4734 GCA_964579095.1 uncultured Desulfurellales bacterium | reverse complement strand
TTATATTCAGCGATGAGCTGGGAAACCTTGTTAAAAACTTCAACGCATTTATAGATGAAAACTACAAGCTGTTTTTATTTAAAAAAATAGTGGAAGAGGATAAGGATATAGATGCGGTATACAACAGGATTATCGATCTTTTAAAGGAAGAATTTTCAATCAACAATTTTACCATCTATGAGGTGAACAACAGTAAAAACGCCTTAAAACAGATAGAAACGGCGGGCAGTGAAGATATGTTATGCAAAAGAGATGTCCTCCTTGACTCAAGTTTGTGCAGGGCAGTCAGGACTGCGCATGATGTCTGCTCATTTAAGGGAACGAATGTTTGTTTGAGTTATGCAGGAGACAAAAATAAGAACTATATATGTATTCCTCTTGTTGTGGGCGGTACCATCGGTTCTGTTATTCAAGTTATATTTGACGAAAATGCTGATATACAAAAAGAAAAAATAGACAGGCTGAAGAAATTTTTAAAAGAGGCTGCGCCTGTTATAGAATCCAAAAGGCTTTTAAAGCAATTAAAAGAATCCACATTAAGAGATCCTTTGACTGGATTGTATAACAGAAGGTTTCTCGATGAATTTGCAGCCACATTTGCAGCTTCGATCAAACGCAGGGGCACGCAGTCCGGAATTTTGATGTGTGATATCGATTTCTTTAAGAAGGTGAATGACACATATGGGCATAATGCAGGGGATGAGGTTTTAAAAAGTGTTACTCAAGCAATGGCAAAGGGAACAAGAGAATCCGATATGTTTATAAGATTCGGAGGAGAAGAATTTCTAATTTTGCTTATGGATATAGATGAAAAACAAGCTATGGCGACAGCTGAAAGGATAAGAAAATATGTGGAATCTGCTGATGTCAACATAGGCGGCAGCGTGATAAAGAAAACAATAAGTATAGGTATTTCCATATTTGATAATGACTCAAAAAATTTATGGCAATGCATAAAGTACAGCGATGTAGCTATGTATAAAGCAAAAGAAACCGGCAGAAATAAGGTGGTACGGTTTGAACCGTCTATGTGGGGGAGTGAGGATTATTAAATTCTATCTGAATTAATTTATGATTAAAACAAAAAACTATTTAAGATGACATATCTATCTCTATCTTTGATCATATTTTCTGCATTGATGCACTCCTCATACAACTTTATGTTCAAGCAAAGCAGAGATAAGTTATTGTTTTTGTGGTCAATGTTTTCCGTGTCAATTTTGATCATGACGACTATAGGCGCTATATGCGGCAGACAATATATCTATCCGGATATCAAAATATTTATTTTATCAGCTGTATCTGCACTATTTTTCACATTATACCAGATTTACACAGGGAAAGCTTATTCATTAAGCGGCGGCGACCTATCGCTTACCTATCCGCTGAGCATAACGGGTCCTATGTATATACCGTTTTTAGCCTTTATCTTCATAGGGGAAAAAATATCTGCAGTAACATTTCTGGGTATATTGACAGCAATGTTCGGAGCATATGCTATACAATTGAATACTTCTTTGAGAAATTTTAAGCTCAAAAAACTGGATTTATCAAAAAAACATATACGCTATGCGGCATTTGCAGGTTTTATATATTCATTCGGTGCTGTAATAGACAAAATTGGAGTAGGAAATGACAGGTTTTTCCTGTACACATATTGGGTAATTATTTTTATGTTTACATATATGACCTTAAATATATTGCTGAAATCAAATTTGAGAAATAAAATATTTAAGTGTTATAAAAATGTGCCGTTTAAGGTATTGTTGAGCGCAATTTTGCTGACGCTGTCATTTTTGTCATATAGATATGCGATGCAGACAACATCTATAAGCGCAACTGCAGGCGCAAGGCAGATTAGCTCGCTGTTTGGTGTATTGGCGGGTATATTTGTGTTAAAGGAATCTTACGGCGCTATGAGATTTATTGCAGCTTTGCTTATAGTAATAGGCATAATTTTGATAAAAATAGGATAGGAAATCGTTATTGAGCC
>CAZOGA010000102.1:0-2641 GCA_964579095.1 uncultured Desulfurellales bacterium | reverse complement strand
ACGGTATATATATTTTGCCTTACATCTACTTATGCCTTTAAAATTTGCAGTTCCTTTTAGACATGCTTTATAATTTTCTAATTTTTGAATTCTAACTTCCGTTCTATGTATAAGCTTACTTTTGGTTAAATCAAATTTGCTTTGATTTGCGGCATTTGCAGACATGGATATTATTCCAGCACTTATGGCAGCCACTGAAAATGATAAAATACTCTTAGAAAATTCTCTAAACATAAGCATCTCCTCTCTCAAATTTTTAAGTTAAATGGATTAAACATTTGCTCTTATCAACCCTTCCGTTTAACTATCTTTGGTTTACCTTTTCCTTGCTTTCCTCCTTAAAAATTAAATTTAATATCAAGAAGCAAGAAAATTATCGGTTTATTTTTTCGTATGCAAAATCGGGGATAGTTATTTGCTGTTCATTTTTTGTCTGTTTTGATTCAAAACGATCTTTAGCTGACTCTAAAATCATCTTCAGCATTTCGCTGTAAGATATTCCCGCAATATTAGCCATCTTTGCAAGATGTCCGTCCCAGCACCAACCGGGGTTTGGATTGACCTCAAGCAGTTTTGGGTTTCCGTTGTAATCAAGTCTCCAGTCAAGTCTGCAATAGTCTTTTATATCCAGCCTCTCATATAGTTTTAGGGAATTATCCACAATTATTCTTTCGGTTTTTTCACTAAGATTGGCTGGAATGGATCTGTTGTTCCAATAGGGGGAATCAGGCTGCCACTTTGCTTCATAACCGCATATTCTCGGTAAATTGTCTGGCAGCTTGGAATAGTCTTCTTCTATAATCGGCAGAATTTGATAATTATTAGGGGGGTTGCCTATTATGCCTATACTTAAATCGCCTCCAGTTAAAAATTCCTCAATCAATACAGGATGGTCATATCCAAAATGTTCCCTGATTTCAGAAACAGCATTGATTAGCTCTTCCATATTATTTACAACACTTCTTTGTGTTATTCCAAAACTTGAATCTCCAAAATTAGGTTTTATAATTGCCGGAAACTTAAATGGCAGTTCAAACGCTATGTCCTCAGGTTTTATCAAAGCGCCTTCAGGTACAGGTATGTCCATTTCTCTTGCTATTCCGCGCACCAATGATTTGTCATAGCAGTAGGCAAGGCATTGAGGTGTTGAGCCTGTATATGGAATATCAAGCATCTCCAACAAAGCGGGAACATGCAATTCCTGCGTAGGATTGTTACGATACCCCTCATCACATAGATTAAGCACAAAATCTATTTTCGGTTTTAGCTTTATCAAATCATTAATTAATCTGTCATGATTGTCTATGTATGTAAATTTGTATCCTTTGATTTTATTTAAAGCTTTTTTTAGTTGATTTATGGTGTAAAAATCGTCATCATCAAAAATTCCAAGAGGCTTCATACTATCGGTTTTGGAAGGGTCGCCCATTACAATGACTACATTGTTTATGGGTTCCTTCTGCACTATTTTTATAGATGACCACTCCTTCTTTGCAACAGCGGATATAATAATTCTATTACCCATCATTCCCAGATCTTGATTGCGTTGAGAATCGGGCAATATTTTTCCATGAAAACCAGCGTTTTTAAATCCGGCATTCTCTAAAAGTTCTTGCAGGTTTTCTTTACTGTAAAGCCTTTCAGCATAAAATTGGTCTACTATCACGCCTTTATCTGCGTGTGTTATTATCTCTCTTGATATAAGACGCTGTTTGTCCGATGAAAGAGAGCGTTCTCTGCATACAAAAAGTTTCTTATCTACCCATTCCCACAGTCTTTGCTGGAAATTTTCCTTCAAATATTCACCATCTGCAACATCTATCAAAATCCTGCCCCACGGTTTAAGGACCCTAAAAACTTCCTTTATAACACTGAAATCATCCTTTGGCGTATCAAAATATCCAAAGCTGTTTCCCAATATCATAATAGCATCGAAGGTATCTGCTTTGTATGGGAGTTTTCTTGCATCACCTTCTCTAAATTTTATACCCAGACCGTATCTTGCGCTTTCCTTTCTTGCTTTTTGTATTAAATAACGAGAACGGTCAAAGCCCTCCATATTTTTAAATCCCTGCCTTGCCAGTTCTATGCTGTGTCTGCCCTGGCCGCAGCATAAATCCAAAACTCTTTCTTCGGGTTTGAGATCTAATACCTTAGAAAAAAATGATACTTCATTTTTTGTAATTTCCTGATCATCTACCACATCGCCATCACTTTTCAGATAAAGAGAATTAAAAATATAACGCCACCAATCCGGTTGAACCTGTTCTTCCAAATCAGCAATAGGGCCAAGACACTTAATCCCCTTATTGAGCTTAGTGCCTTTTTTCTTTTTCATGACCTTTCTATCCTCCTTAAAGTTAAAATACATGAGCGCCTTCTGTCACTATTTTCAAAATTTGCAAGTTATTTTTAATGCAAAAAAAGCCTATTAGAATAGGAATATATGCTTACATATCATTTTGTGTGAAATTTATTATTCTAAAACTTGAGTTCGAAAGATGTGACTTTATTTGAACTTAGATCAGTTTGCATTATGAATTAAAGAAGAAACTTTAGAACTATCCAATTAAAATTGTCCCGACTTCATCACTTCACTACATTTTCTCTCTTCTTATCTTCAACAAATCCATTATCTATA
>CAZOGA010000101.1:0-4735 GCA_964579095.1 uncultured Desulfurellales bacterium | reverse complement strand
AGGAAATTGGTATTTGAAAATTTCATCTATATTCAGTTAAAAATATAGCGGAACTTGATGTTTTATTTAAAAGAAGTAATATATAGTTAACTGAGACTGTGTAAGATGAGTTAATAATACTTTATGCGGAGGTGAAAAAATGATAAAAGTTACATTTATTGGGCAAAGTTGTGTAATGTTAGAGGGTAAAAAAACAAGCTTGATTATTGATCCATACATAACAGATAACCCTGACATAACAAATGGAACGAAGGCTGATGATATAGATACTGATTACATTTTGGTGACCCACGGGCATTTTGATCACTTGGGGGATGCCGTAGATATAGCAAAAAGAACAAAAGCAACGCTTATCGCCCCGTTTGAACTGGCCACTTACTGCGGATATCAGGGGGTTGAGAATGTTCACCCTATGCATATAGGCGGCGCTCACAGATTCAGCGATGATCTTTGGGTAAAATTAACAATAGCACATCACGGCAGTGCAGTCTTGGATAACGAATCAAAGACAATTACTTATACCGGCGACCCGTGCGGATTTGTTGTTGAGTTAGACGGTAAAAAACTTTACCATGCAGGCGATACAGGGCTGTTCCTTGATATGAAGCTTATCGGTGAGAATAATCTTGATCTGGCTATGATTCCCATAGGCGATAATTTTACAATGGGACCTGAGGACGGCGCAAAAGCTGTTGAATTCTTAAAACCTAAAATGGTCATGCCGATGCACTATACCGCGTGGGATCTGATTAGACAGGATCCTGAATACTTCAAATCACTTGTAGGCGATAAAGCTGAGGTAAAAATAGCAAAACCCGGTGATTCTTTTGAGGTTTAAAAGGCAACATTCTAAGGATGCCTTAGCATAAAAAGACATCCTTAGTAGATTTTATATAAATTCAGACAATGTAATAGCTTTGGTGGGGCATGCTTTTACACACAGCCCGCATGCTATACACCTGTCTTTATAAAGCTCTACTTTCATAGTTGTTCTATTATCTATTGTAAATGCATTTGTAGGGCACGCCGCAACGCAAAATCCGCAGTGATAACATCTGTCTTCGTCCCTAAATATATTTTCCTCGATGAATTGAACATCTACTCCGTTTAACCTTATATATTCTATGCCTTTTTGAAAATTACTATCATCACCGGACATCTCGAGCACTAAAAATCCTTCTTTTCTTGGAAAGATTTTGGCATACATTATATTAAATGTCAGATCGTATTTTTTTGAAACATCATATACAATAGGTTTATTTGATGACTCTTTCGGAAATTTTAAGACTATCTTTTTTGATATCAACACACTTTCCTCCTCAAATTATTTTTAAATCTCCCCACGCCGCAAAAGATTTATCCTTTATAAATAGACATCCGATAATATCTTTATCTTTAACAAAATCAACCGCACTGTTTAGGTTTGATTCATCTTTTATTATATTGGCACCTGCGGTTGCCAGCGCATCTGACAATAAAGCATCGTGTGAAACTATTAAGGACAGATCCGCCTTGCCTTGGCTTAAAGACGGGCCTATTGTTGCAGATGAAGAACATATGCCGTATGCAGAGCGGCTTTTATTCAACTCAATAGATAATTTATCTTTGAAATATCTGTTGTTCGTCACTATTCCTACTGTCGGTTTCCGGTTTAATTTCAAAAAAATATCACCGCCGTTTTCCACTACGCACTCATCACATCTTTTTAATAAAAATTTACCTACAACATCAGCTATCGCACCCGCCACACAAGCCATAGGTCCTACACCTGCTTTACGTGATACTTCTATCATCCTTTGAGCCAATATCGGAGCTTTTTTATCCCTTTTTATGGGTTTTAAAGATCTAAAAAATTCATGATTGCCTTTTATATAATCTTCTAACTCTTTTCTTGCTTTGCTTAAAACTTCAAACACCTCAAAGCGATTGTCTTCGCACGCTTCTATAAATAAATTGCTCTCCTTGCAGGTTACTTCATAATTTGCAAGATGGTTATGATAAAGCGATCTGTAGTATCTTTCCATTACTGATATTTAACATATTTCATAGGCGCATAATCTTTAGACTGCGGCAATAATGCCGAAGCACGGGTTATGTAAAATTTGCCGTCTATAATCCATTTTTTTAACTCTTCTGCAATATTCAACGCAGCATAATAACTGGAAATGGGCGCCGTAGGCACATCCTGTCCGTTTATTGTGATTTTGCCGCTTTTAAGCTGCTTATAGTTTGTCAGACCATAATTATTGTCTATCTTCCTCGGATAATCATAGCCGTAATCAAATATGTATGCATCTATATCCTCATCACTAACAGATGTGAAAAATGCCATTTCCTCATTAATAATAGGTATAGGTATCCCTATGCCCAGGCTTTGTGAAACACCATACCCTACAATAGATGCACCTCTAATATATTTATCGGACATTTGCTTCATATCTCCCATAACGGCCAGCGTACCAGCCCCCGTTTTCGGTATGCCTCTTTCATTTCTCTCTTCGTCCGGATTGTGCTGCGTGCCGTTGTATACAACATAACCTATTCCGCCTGCCAGAAAAATTCTTGTTCCTATTCCGGTAGTTAAATAAAATGGATCGTTCATTAACGGCGACAGCTGTCCTGCCGACGAGTATGTGGCATTTGCTATATGCGGTTTTAGTATACCCATATATGTGTATATGGTGTGGTCTGTTGTATTAATGGCCACAGAGTAGTTTTGGTAAACGTTTCTCGGGTTAAACAGCGTGGCATCCTTTAAGTCATCTATTGTTATATCCATTTCAATATGTTTAGAGGGATAGCAATCCGTGCCGTAGCCTTTTGCTTTTAGATGAATATTTTTATGGGCAATTAGGTCCTCTATAACATGCCCGCCGCCGTATTTGAACTCACCGGGTCTTACAGCGTTAAGAGGATCTCCCTCTTTAACGGCGCTTGCGCCTATGTAGGCATCAACGGCTGCTAATGAACCATATGCCTCCACATCATTTAACCATATTTTTGATGCTTTGATTTTCGGTTTTGTATGGCCAAAATTTATCAATGCCCCGCTTGAGCACATAGTACCGAACGTGCCCGTTGTCACAACATCAACTTTTTTAGCAGCTTCAACTATACCATTTTTTTTCACGATATCTGTCATTTCCTCTGCATTCACAACGACAGCGTCACCGCTTTTTATTCTTTCATTAATTTCATCTATAGTTTTATTAACCTTGAATGCTACCATATGAAACAAACCTCCTTAGAATAGCTATGAGTGAGTATAATAAAAATTAGCGCCAATTTATGCAAGCAAAATCATTGAAATTATAAAATAAATATGATAATAAATTAATTATGCAGATAACTATGAATCTATTTTGGGTGGCTTGCTTAGTTCTTTTAATAAATCTGCCTTTCGGATATTGGCGCTCAGGTGCTGAAAAATTTTCGAAGCAGTGGTTTTTGGCTGTGCACATACCCGTTCCTTTTGTAATTGCCCTGCGTATTTTTTCCCATTTAGGATGGCACTTAATTACGTTTCCAATTATAATAACTGCTTTTTTTATGGGTCAGTTCTTGGGCGGGAAAGCCACTATTTTATTGAAAAAAAGGAAGAACAATAACATTTTATAGACGGTATATCTATGAAATCTTAAAGTAGGATTTAAAATATCCCCAAACCTCATCAACACTTATACCGTGCAGTGATTCCCAATCATTAGATTTAATTGAAACAGCGCCTTCATAAAGCGGGCGCCAGCATTTATAAGAGTAAGCCGTATGAAGACTAATAATCGGCGATTTAACCAATGCAGCCAAATGCATTGTTCCCGTAGGGTTGAATATCAGAAGATCGAAAAAACTAAAGAACGCGGCCAAAACCGTAAGCGGCATTACAGGAGCTGTATAAATATTAAACGGAATCCTGGAAACTATATCCTTTATTTTTTTATCCTCATTTGGACCCGTTATATAAATTATATTAAAATCTCCGGCAGACGCTATTCTTTTGCTCAACTCTATAAATTTTTCCTCAGGCCATCTATGCCCGAATTTCTTAAAATTTCCCGGGTGTATGCCTATATTTTTCCTGTTTTTATCTAAACACAGACTGTTCCAAATTGACAACGCTTTTTTACGATCATCATCATCAGGTTCAAACTGCATACCGGGATTAAAGTCCGTTTGAAAATAATCAGCAAAAACTTTGTATTTTAAAACCATATGTTCCAGATTATCCACCTTTAAAGTGTGCGTATAAAACTTTTCAGCGTGTTCTTTAGCAAAAGACATTCTCACATCAGCTTTAGACAATAAAGAAAGATACCCGGAACTTTTTGAATATGAAGGATTTAAATCTATACACACATCCCATTTCGTTCTAAAAAATTTGAAAAACCGCAATATACTACCTGCATTCGGCGGTTTTGGATATATGATAACATCATCTATATATTTAAGTTTCCTTGCAAGAGGAGCTACTGAACGATTCACAACAACGGCAACATAGCTTTTAGGATACCGCCCTTTTAGAGAATTGATAAACGGCAAAGATACTATAAAATCCCCAATCCTTCCGAGCCATATGAGACAAATTTTAATATTTTTACCCTCCATATAAGACAATTGCATTATCTATGCCGTATTTAACCTTTCTCTCTTAATAAAATCACGTATTTATACTAAAAAAATAGTTTGCAGCTGTCAAATTAAAATAAAAATAGTTTATCTTTCATTCATATTTGTTATA
>CAZOGA010000100.1:0-4793 GCA_964579095.1 uncultured Desulfurellales bacterium | reverse complement strand
ATCTAATATTTACTACGATCCATCTTCATTTTAAACTGTTTAAAATAATTTCTACTACTTTTCCGAGATGCACGCCCCTTTCCTTAAAACTTTCGACTACATTGATGTTGAAATCAACAAAATCTCCCCAAAACAGATTACTTGAAAAAAACTTTTCTTCTATGTTTATGTCCTCTTTGCACAAGATTATAAAATCATCACCCCACATCCTGAACACCATACAGTTATTGAAAGTTTTTATTAAAAAAGATGCTGTTTTCTTAAGTAAAATATCACCTGCATCCCATCCGTTTTCCTTGTTGTATTGACTAAAATTTCTTAAAAAAATGCCGATAGTGTAAACATATTTATCTTTGCTGAATCCGTTTCTATTTTTATAACAAAGCTCAAAATAATCTTTGTTATAAGCTCCTGTTAAGCTGTCTTTATAAAAATAAGCAAACCTCTCCTCTTCAAGTCTGTTTTTAGGCAATTGATCTATATCTTTTTGTATCGATATATTATCTAAAGCAGAAATTGCAGCCTTTGCAGCATCGGGGTGAAACTGCACACCTGAGAGCTCTTTTATCTCTTCTATTGCCTCTTTTACAGATTTCTTGTTTTTATAGATACGATTTGTTGTCATGGCATCAAAAGCATCCGCAACAATCATAATATGCGACAAAATGGGGATGTCATTTCCGCTTAAGCCGTATGGATATCCGCCTCCGTCATATCTTTCATGGTGATACTTTATGATTTCTGCAAGCTCTCTATACATGGGTATCTTCGATAAAAAATTATACCCGACAATAACATGTGATTGGATCAGCTGATACTCTATATCGTTTAGTTTGCCCGGTTTCAAAAGAACAGAATCGGGCGTTGAAACCTTGCCTATATCGTGCAGTATGCCGGCTTGATAAAGTTTTTTTATATCGTCTGTGCCAAAGCCCATCTCTCTTGCTATCTTGACACAGTATTTCGCAACCCTCCGGGAATGACCGGCTGTGTATGTATCCCTGTTTTCTATCAGCTCAATCAAAGACATAAGAGACTGTTTGTAATTGCTCAGTTTTTCTTTATGAAGCTTTGTTATCTCTCCTGCCCTTTGCTCGGCAAGATTTTCAAGCTTAACCCGATACATTTTATTTTCTCTAAATTTAGAAATCTTTTCCGCCATCTTGTATATAACGCTGTTTAGCTGATTGTAGTCTATTGGTTTTATTATATAACCAGATACGCCAAGCTCTATAAAATTAATAAAATATTCATATTCTGTATATGCAGATATAACCGCTATCTCCTGCTCGGGTTTTATCTCCTTTATTCTTTTTGCAAGCTCGAGGCCGTCCATTTTCGGCATTCTTATATCAATTATTACAATATCAATACTCTCGTTTTTAAAAATTTCAAAAGCGTCCTCTCCATTTGGTGCGTCTTTGACAACTCCAAAGAGTTTTTTTAGATAGAGTACAACCCCCCTGCGCAGCTCGTCCTCATCTTCCACATACAAAACAGAGATATCCCGTGCTATATCCCTAAGCTTTTTTATACTCATCATATTTCACGACTCCTTTGGAATTTCAATAAAGAAGCATACCCCGTCTGAGATATTTTCAAACCACAGCCGCCCCTTTATATGTTTTTCCATTATTATCTTAGCCATATAAAGGCCAAGTCCGGTGCCGGATTTTTCCTCTTTTGTGCTGAAATACGGCTCAAAAACCCTATCTGCAATTTCATTATCTATCCCGCCTGCATTATCGCAAATCTTTATATACACATTTTTGTCATTTTCGTATGTTTTTATATCTATGCCTCTATTGCTTATATGTCTCTCGATGAGGGCTTCCTTTGCATTCTGCATAATCGTTATTAAAACTTGAAGAAGCTGTCTTGAGTATGTATTTATTTTGCTATCAGCAGTGTATGATTTATTCAATTTTATAGAATTATTTTCAAGGCTTTTTTCAACAAACTTCGCAGACTCTTCAACTACATTGTTTATGCAAACTACATCCCTGTCCTTTGCGGGCTTAAAGAAATTCCTAAAATCATCTATTGTTTTTGAAAGATGCTGAGTCTGTTTTATAATCTCATTTGCAATTCTTTTTAATTCATCTTCATCAATCTCGCCAAGCTCAATATCAATCATAATATTATTGACCGCCATAGATATTATTGAGAGGGGCTGCCTCCACTGATGAGCTATCATGCTTATCATCTCGCCCATAGCGGCATGACGGGACTGGGCTATCATCAGTTCTTCTTTCTCTCTCAGCTTATTTTGGAGCTCAACCCTGTCTGTTACATCCTGAGTAACGCCCATAACCTCTACGACTTCACCGCTTTCATTTCTTACGGTTTCATAACGAGCCTCCATATATCTAAGAGAGGCATCGTTTTTTCTCAAAAAACGGTACCGAACAGTGCTTTCGCCCTTGCCGCTTAAAGTATAATAGAAAGCCTTGTTTACCTTCTCAACATCGTCTTTGTGCAGATATTTTAAAAATTTTTCTCTACTGTAATTAAATTCTTCTTTTTCAAAACCGAAAATAGAAAGGAGCTCGTCCGATAATTCCAATCTTTTCTCTTTTGCCTTATATAAAAAATAGCCTAAATCGGCGATTTTTTGAGCCTCGCGTAATATTTTTTCTCTCTCTATCATTTTTTCATTTATCAGATAGCTTTCCGTTATATCTGCAGAAACGTTTCCTATGTATCTCCTGCCTTGATAATTTATTAAAAACTTATGTATTCTTAATATCTTTTCTTCTCCCTTTGAATTCTTTAGCTTTGCCACAGCCTGAACGCTCTTTTCTTTCAAAACCCTTTTATCAAGCTCATCGATTCTATCTGCCCTTTCTTTATCTACAATCTCTTCAAACTTTTTGTTGAGCACATCATTTCTGCCTATCCACTTCTTAAAAATACTATTCGTATAGATATATCTAAAGTTCTCGTCTTTCATATATATTAAAAGAGGAGAGTGATCTGCAAACAAGTTAAACATCCTCTTAAAATCTTTAAGCTCTTTTTTTTCGTTCTCTATATCTTTTATATGTGCACCGTTTATTTTTGAAATGCCGGTCTCTAAAGTCTTTATCTGCCTGTTTACAAACAATAACACAACAGTCAATCCAAATATAGAAAGGCCCATAATTGTATATATAAAATACATTTTGGAATTGTATATATCCGTAACATCCTGCAGAAACACAAGTTTTACATTAACAGAACCTTTATAATCCTTTATATTCAGGACATGGGTTAAATATTCTCTTTCTTTAAATGTAAACGTATATCTGTTGCTTAATATGTTCTTGGTGCCTATATTTTTTATCAAATCTATATATTTCTTGTTTTTATCTTTTTGTAATACGTAATCACCAACGACAATATCGGCATTTCTGTTAAACAACTTTAAAGAACTCTTTTTTATAAACAAATAACCCTGATAACCGGTTATATCTTTAACCTGTTTGACAATAAATAGGGGATTAATACCTATATCTATTAATCCTATATAGGTTTTATTATCAAAAACGGGCATAATGATCCGATATGCCGTTGTAAATTTTCCGGTTTCATACCCGGCAAGCGTTTTTCTCAGGCTATTTTCAGCTTTAATAATAGGTCTTATTCGAGCAATATTGTCTCCAAAAACAGCTGGATTATGCATCCTAACCAATACTTTTCCATTTGGCATAACTACAAGAAAAGCCTTTAAATAGGGATTTTTCTTTTTCAGCCTTATCCATTCGGGTTTTAAGAATTTGTAAAGGCCCTTTCTGTTTTTCAATTTTACAAAACTTTTAACATCGGGTGAAGCGGCAAGTCTTTTTTCTACATCTTTATAATCATCAACAGTATCCTGCATAACATATTTAAAAGCGTTTCCGGTTAGGAACTGAAAATCACCTATAGTTTTTGTATAATTAAAACTGTATACATAGAAAATAAATGCCATAGAACCAGCAAACACAAAAAGAAAAAATACCACAGAGGACAACAATAATTTTCTCTTGAGGTTTTTTACATGTTTTTTCATAACAATTCCTAAATATTCTTAAATTCTCTAATCAAGGTTATCTGCCTGTATATTCCGCTCTTTTAGGCATCCGTTTTTTATTTAAATCATTTCTCTTTTACATTAATGCCCGGATGCAGTCAAGATTTTTAGGTGTAAGCCTCATAAATTGCCGCTCATTGAGCTTCTCTATCACTTTTTGCTTAACTCCTTGAAATCTATATCCTGTAATGCATTTGTGCTCTGTTATACCTCTTTTTTGTTATACTTTATTCATCATAGCAGGTTGTGGGTGGTTACACAAAATCCGGAGCAGAATCAATGAAATAACGCTATATATGGGAGTTTAGATATTTTGATAGGTATAAATTACGGGAAGGGAGGATTGAGGCTAGGATGTTGCATATGGAGTATATCACGATATGACAAAGTTGGGCTGAGAAAAAGACGATTGGCTCATGCTCTATGTATGAAAAGCTAAAAGAAGCCGATATTTTAGTTTTGGGAACACTATATGGCTTGGCTATAAATCCTCTGTATGCACAAAGACCATTGAGAGGCTGTATTCAACTTCCGGCGATTTAAACCAATATGCCTATTACGGCAAAAGTCGAAGGATGTGCTATCGTAACGGAGCAAAGCACTGTACAATGAACATTCTCTACTCCCTGCAGCACATACGCCTCAGGTTCAGCTGCAAGGCTTGGCGGCATGGGGCATGGACCCTCTTATTTTCACGGCGGACGGCATGTAACATATACCCCATATCAGCATTCCTTTA
>CAZOGA010000099.1:0-4830 GCA_964579095.1 uncultured Desulfurellales bacterium | reverse complement strand
TTACAAAAAATAAGATTGGAGCGGATGACGGGTCTCGAACCCGCGACCCCCAGCTTGGGAAGCTGATGCTCTACCGACTGAGCTACATCCGCTTAAAGAACATCTGTTGGAGTTTATCAAAAAAAGATTAATGAATCCAGCCCTAAGAAAACTCAGGGCTGGATTCATTAAATAAACCTTTTACCCGGCTAATCCCGCAGGATATTGAAATACACCGGACCATACTATAACAACTCTTAACAAAAAACCGCCTATAAGAACAAAAACGGATGCAACAGCCGCTGTAGAAACGGAATTTTCCTTAACCGACGCATATGCTTCTAATATAAGAGGCATGATTAAGCCGAATACTAAAAATCCTATGGTAAATACAGGATTAGTTAATAGTAAATGGGCACTTTTAATGACAGCCAAATTGCCGCCTCTTGCAAAATCAAAATAAGCAAATAGTGTGAGAAGCTCTGCAGATATCAATAGTATATCAAATCCTTCAAGAAAGTGAAAATAATGTTTATTTTCCGGACTTTTAGCCCCCGACACCACCAGCATCAATAGTGCACAGCCTGTAGACATTGCGCTGATTGTGAATAAAAGAGGTAATGCAGGGGTATGCCAGAATGGAATTCCAACATTAGCGCTTAACAATAAACCTGTGTATGTTGTTACGCCGAATCCGCAAAACATAGCAATATATCCCATCCATTTTTTAAATGTCTCTTTTTCCAAGTATGCCGCTATAATATATAGAACGCCAAAAAGATATAAGCCGTTTATAATAATCATACCGCGGGCTATCCATGAATATGCAATGCCTTTTACCCAAAAAGCAAGCAAAAATCTAAACATATCAAGCAGATCAATAACTAAAAATATCAGCCCAAAACTCAATATTCCTATACCGAGAAGGACTGTTCCTATACCAAACCATTTGCCTTTATGAAACCTCAACTCGCCCAATGCTCCAAGCGCAACCGTAGCACCGCCTAATCCGCCCAAGAAGAGATATATAGCAATGTTCCATCCCCATACATGCTGCTGAATTAAATCCATAACAGCCTCCTTATTTTATATAGTATACTTTAGGTTTGCATCCCATGTACTCACCCAAAGGTTTTGCTTCGCCGCTATTTACAAGCTGCGCAATTTCTGATTTTGGATCGTCAAGATCGCCGAATATCCTTGCATGTCCTACGCATGTGGAAACACAACTCGGCTCTTGGCCTTCTTCCAATCTATCAACACAAAATGTGCATTTGTCAACATGAGCTTGATGATGCCTTGCATCTTCTCCAAAGAACTTTTTATCTTCTTCTAAGTCTTCTTTTTCATATGTATATCTTGCATCATAAGGACAAGCTTCAATGCAGTATCCGCATCCTAAGCATAGATCGTAATCTATTAAGACAATACCATCTTTATTTATGAACGTTGCTCCTGTCGGGCACACGGATTCACATGGCGGATTTTCACAATGCATACAGATTGTCGGGAAAAATGTCCTCTTGACGTCAGGAAATTTCCCGTCTTCAATGGCCGTAACCCTTGTTCTCCACTTGCCCTTCTCATCATCAGCCCAAAACGGCGTCTGATTCCATTGAGAACAAGAGGCCATACATGCCCTGCATCCCAGGCATGCTTTAACATTCATCACCATTCCATATTTAGCCATTTTATCCTCCAAACTATATTTTTCTTATCTTTACCGTAAACTGACAGCTCATAGCGCTAGCTGTTACAGGACCAAGTCTATAGGGTATAATTTTGCTCAAATCCACACCTTTTCCTGATGCGTATGTGAGTTTTTTATTTTCTATACCGAAATCACTCATTGTATATAGCGTATCCGGCCTAACAGACTCTGTCAAATGAACAAATGATTGTATTTTTTGACCCGATACTGTATTTTGAACCTCTATCTTATTTCCCTCTTTTAGCTTAAGTTTTTCAGCACTCTTTGGATTGATCCAGAACCCATAATTTTCATCCGCGTGCCTTGTGACAAGCGAATTCAGCAGAGGATTATCTGCAGTTGTCAAATATGTATCTTCCGGAACTTTCCCAAAGGCAAAGAAAAACTCATTATCGGATGACGGTCTGAACGCCTGATCTGCACCTTTACGATAATTAATTGGAATATATTTCAAAACAGGATTCCAATGCTGGTCATTGCCGTATTCATAATTAAAGTGTGAAAATAGAGTTGAGTATATCTCTATACGGCCTGAGAATGTCGGAGCCGGAAGCTTATAGGGTATTCCTGATTCTTCCATTAATTTCTCTTTTCTCTTCAGGATAAGTGTTCCCTCCTGTTCCAGTTTCTTCTCAAGCTGTTCCGGCGTCATATGCAGTTTTTTGGAAACACCTTCCAACGCCAAGTTTTTAAACGCTGTCAGCGTTCCTTCTTTCCCCTTCCACGCCTTTGAAAATTCTTTCATAGTGGAATTCATATCCCAGCCTGTAAATTGAGATGCAATCATAGCAGCAGATTGATAATTTCCGCCCATAGCGTTTGAAATCATAACATTGATTGCTCCTCCGCTCTTTACGTTGCCAACTTGACTTACAGACGGAAAGCGCATTCTTAAAGCCATGTCAGAGTTAGGACCATCAGGCATAATCTCGCTGTCTTTCTCAAGATATGTCTGATCCGGCAGTATTATATCTGCATACCTTGCTGTATCAGACGGCAAAATTTCTGTTGCCACAATAAGTTTAAGATTAGGATTTGAAAATGTTTCCTTCCACTGTTTATCTCCATAATAATCTTTCATCGGGTTTGAAGAATAAACATATGCCATCTTCATTTGATAAGGCTTTCCGTTCCACTCTAATTTACCCTCAACAGCCTCTTTAAATCCGGCATTTGTAAATAATGAAAAAGGAAGTCCCTTTTTCTTCTGTTCTTCTCTGTATTTATTAAAGGCTGCTGTAAAATGAGGCCATCCGCGCCACATAGGAAATTTATCATTGTACATCATACCTTCTAATTTTCCAATCACGCCGAGTAAGCCGGGAGCCATTGCGGTTGACATCATTAAAAGCATCGGGTTGTTAAGTTTGCCGGATTTGTATGCCTCGCTGAACTTCTCTATTCCTTCCCTGTCTTCGGGAGAGTATATCCATCCGCCGGCTTTATCTATGCCACCGACAAGCACATTAATTATGGCAGCAGCTTTTCTTGCCTGGACAACATTCTCATAACGTCCGTCAAGCCATCCGGGATGCACTGTAGCCGGTCTTATTGTGCCGAGCTCAAATGCCGTCTGCTTTATATCTTTTACAGGTATATCGCAAATTTTTGAAGCCCATTCAGGCGTTGCAATCTCAACCTCATCCTTAAGATAATCAAATGCTGTTTTAACCTCTTTGCCTTCAAACATTAGTCCCTTCGGTGCAAATAACGCGGGTTTAATCTTTTTATTGCCTATGTTGTCGTTTGTAAACCCGTCTACAGCGACTATGTGCTCGGAAATTTCGTCATACACATAATAATTCTTTGAGAAAGGAAACTGTTTCGGGCTCGTATTCTGGCCAAGTGCCTCAGGCATACCGTTGTTATCAAATAACAAAAACGGCGCGCTTGTATGCTTTCTTAAAAACTCATCTTCATAATTCTCATTTTTAATCAATTCCCTTATTAAAGACATCAAAAACGGCAAATCTGTTCCGGGCTTTATAGGAAGCCACTTATCTGCTTTTGACGCTGTTTCACTCTGTCTCGGATCAACAGCTATAACCCTCATTCCATTCGCTTTTCCTTTTGAAAACCTGACAGCTCTTGAGACCGAAATGCCCGCTATAGCGGCATTGCTTCCTATAACCAATAATAGTTTAGTGTTATCCATATCAACAAGAATTTCATCATGCGTTATCATTGTCCCCATCGTGACATCCGCGCCTGCATGCTCTGCCATAACGCACTGCTGCATAGGTGATCCTATCATATTCGGAGAACCGATAGACGCCAAAAATGTGAAAGCATTTAATCTTTCAAATGCGCACATGCGCTGACCCGCAAATATGGCAAATTCATGGGGCTGTATGTTATTTTCCTTAACCTTTTTGGCTATGTACTTTTCGGCCTCATCCCATGTTGCCGCTCTGAACTTCCACTCACCGCGTTTGGAACCTTCAACCCTTATTAGAGGCCTTGTCAATCTGTCGGGGTTATAAACGGTCCTTATGCCGGATTGCCCCCTTGCGCAAATTTTTCCTCTATTTAGAGTGGAATGTTTGTTGCCGTCAATCTTTATCGGCTTCTTAAATTTACCATCTACTCTCGTTCTAACCACTATATCACAAGCCGTTGAACAAAAGCTGCATATATTTGGATATTGTTTTATGCTTCCTTCAGGTTTTTTTACATTGGGCGTGTAGAGCCCTGCTTTTGCTGACGGTTTAAAAAACATCAAACCGCCCGTTACCAAAGAAGATACCTTAAGGAAGGTTCGCCTATTCAAGGATATCATGCTAAACCTCCATAAAAAAATTCTACTAAGTTATACACAACAATTATTTGCTGTTCAAGTTAAATAACTGCCTGATTTTACATAAAACACATTTTATCAAAAACAACCAAAGTATGCAATAAGAATCTTACTTATAATACATTCTATAAGTGCATCTCAAGCGCTGTGCATTATGCTGCAAAGATTGTGAGACCACTGCACAGCGATGAAATAATATTCTATCACTTTCTTGTCAAGATTCCCTCAACTTCAAAAATGAATTTTTTAACGACAAATTTTAATTAAAATCTCAAAACTCACCAAGCTCTCATTTCCATAAAGAAATTAAAGCAGTTTCATTAGGGCTTGCCTCAAACAGTTG
>CAZOGA010000098.1:0-4892 GCA_964579095.1 uncultured Desulfurellales bacterium | reverse complement strand
TTCGGATATAACTTCAAATAGCAATCTTGAGCTGTATATTCCGCATTCAACTGGATACCAATAACGGAATTAGCTGGACACCTTATCCGGAATTAGCTGGACACTTTTTAAGGGTTTTCCGTTATTGGTATCCAGTTGAATGCGGAATATACACTTATCTTTCTGATGAACTATTGCTGTCATTTAAATCACCTCCTCGTTATGTTAATCATACAACATAACGAGGAATAAGTCAAGTAAAAAGCGCTGAAATGTCCATTGTACGTGGGTTTTTAGAGTATTCATCGTTATGTTTTTACGGGAGGATAGGATATAATATAGCAGCTGTATTTATAATTCATAGAATTTTCTAAAAATAGCTTATTTTTTGTTTTGTTTTATAGCTGTGCGGCATTGTCTGTGAAAAATTTAAGGAATATATTTTGCTAACCATTTTTTGTTTGACAAACATTGTGTTTAAGTGTTAACCTTGATATGTTGAATGTACTAAAGTTATTTGTGTTTATTTTTGTTAAATATTAGAATATTAGTAAAAATTTTTTATGTGGAGATTTAAGTGGCTAAAAAAAAGTCTTTGCTTGGTATTGATATTGGTCATTATTATACAAAATTTGTGGATATTGAGGAGAACGGCAATATAAGATTTCTAAGATCCGCAGTTAAGGAAAGAACGCCGGATGCACTATTTAAGGATGAAAATATAGATGAGATAATATTAAAAGAATTTATAAAGGATATTGTTTCTACGCACAAAATAAAGAACAAAAAAGCTGCGCTTGCGCTTAACAGCTCCGTAGTTATTGTAAAAATGCTTAAAATGCCCCTTGTAGATACAAAAGAGATGGAACAGTCTGTTATGTGGGAAGCAGAGCAGTATATACCCTTTAAGCTTGACACAGTAAATGTAAGTTATCAAATAATGAAAAAGGATGAAGTTGCCAAAGAGATGCAGGTGCTGATAGCGGCTGTAAAAAAAGATAAGATAAATAGTTATGTAGATGCAATAAGAAATGCAGGACTGCAGGTGTTGGTGGTGGATGTTGATGTTTTTTCTGAAGCCAATATATTTTATTCCAATAATGAAAATATTGTAAATGATTCCAATTTGATTATTGATGTCGGATATGATGCAACAAAGATGCTTTTTATGCAGGGCGAGGTTCCTTCATTCAGCAGATACGTCGATTTTGGTTTTAAAACAATAACGGACAATATTTCAAGGAATTTGGAAATTTCATTTGATAAAGCAAACGATATGATGGATAATGTAAAAAATTTACCGGAAGATTCAAAAATTAAATTGGTGAGTATAATGCGTGATGAAATGCAGAACTTATACGATGAAACCAGAAATTCTATCACATTCTACCGCACAAATGTTGAGTCTGCAGCCTCTGAATCTATTAGAAGAATTGTTTTGAGCGGTGTAGCCGGCTGTTTGATTGATTATATAAAAGAGGATTTTTCATCGTCTGTGAGCGATATAAAGGATATTGTAAGTATTAATCCGTTTCAGTCGTTGACCGCACAAAGCGGCGATTTTGATTTAAATGATATATCGGATGGTGCCGCTTTATACAGCGTTGCCACTGGATTGGCTATGAGGGGACTATGATAGAAATAAACTTATTAGGAAAAAAATATAAGGGCAAGAAGAGCGGGTCGCAGTCTTTAGAACTCGAAAAGATCAAATTCATATCTTTTATAGCGATTATAATTATTGAGATTGCAGCTTTATTATTTTACAGTGTTTATATGAATAGCAGAATTGACAATTTAACAAAACAGAAAAAAGAGCTAAGCAGCGTTAAACATGAAGTTTTAATGCTTAAATCAAAAATAAAGCAAGTAAAATTAATGACTAAGACCGTTGCAAGTCTGGAGAGCAACCGTGATCTTGATACATACATATTGAAAGATGTGGCAAATGCTGTACCTGATGGTTTATGGCTTACCAAACTTAGTAAAAAAGGTAAAACTATAAGCATATCGGGAAGCAGTTTTACTACTGAATCTATAGCTCAATATATGACAAATCTTGGTAATGCCGGCAGGATTAAGAAAGTATGGTTTTCAAATAAAGGTTTATATAAAAGTAAAACAGGCGGCAAAGAGGTTTATTCATTTTACATAACGGCCCGGCTGAAATAATGAGGGAGTATTTATGAGTATTTATGCCCAATTTAAGGAATATACAGATAAACAGAAATTTATCATATTAGCATTGATTGTGATTGCTCTCGCCGGAGGATGGTACTATTTCTATTATATGGATCATTCGAAAAAGATTTCTTCACTTGAGAATGAAGTGAATAAAATGTTGGTATATAAGCAGCAATTGCCTAAGATAAGAAAGGAATATAAGGCGGTTCAGGTAGAATTTAAGAATTATGAAAAAATACTTCCCGTTAAAGAAGAGATTCCGTCTTTATTGGTCGAGTTATCTGCCATAATAAAGAGTGAAGATGTTTCCCTAATTAGATTTAATCCGCATTCGCCTGTCGATAAAAAAACATATATGCTGAAACCTATAGATATATCTGTGACTGCCAACTACAACAATTGCGGAGCCGTGTTTGAGAAGATTTCTAAAATGAAAAGGCTGGTTAGGGTGAAGGATTTTTCTATGTCTTCGCCAAAAATAGTAAGCAGTAATAACGTGGTTGTTAATGTTAAATTTAATGCAGAAACTTATTATTTTAAAAAAGCAGCTAAAACAAAGTAGGGTAATACGATGAAACTATTAATTTTTTTGATTGCAGCTTTATTTTCATTTAACGCATATGCTTTTAATATCAGCATAGATAGGGATCCTTTCATGAATTTAGTTAAGCTTGGGCAGATGAAAAAGGTGATAAGTATTACTACAATTGAAACCAATAAACTTAGCGATATAAAAAACTCGTTGACTCTTCAAGCTTCGGTGGTAAATCTATCTGATAACAGAAAGAGTACTGCTCTGCTGCTCGGTCCATCAGGCGTTCCTAAAATAGTTCAGGAGGGCAGTGTCTTAAGAAAGGATATAGTTGTGTCCAAAATACTTCAGGACGAAGTTATTTTATCTGTAAGAGTTAAGGATAAGATAAAAAAATTGTCAATAAAAATAAAATAAGAAAGAGGTAGGCTATGGGTACTGTTTTCAAGAAACGTTATGGATTTTTTAGTTATACTATTCTCGTTGTTTTTCTATTTTTTGCATTAATTCAGATTTCACGCTCAGGTGAGGTTGGATCTTTAAAGTTTCAGAACAATACTTTTGTGGCTCACATTAAAGGTGATATACGCTATAAAAGCGTTCTTCTTAAGAACCCGTACAGGTTCGTGATTGATATAATCAATGTTAAAAAATGCTCACTATGCAAAAAAGGGCACTTCACTCTAAGCCCAGATGAGTCAACGATGGTGAAGTCCATTGACGGTGCTATGCATACAGGCAAGCACCCGGATCTGATTTATAATCTGCATAAAAGTCGGACATTAAGATTGGCATTTACTTTAAAAACTGTACCCGATATAAACATAAAAAAAACAAATGACCTGCTGAGTGTTGTATTTTCTAAAAAAATAGTCAAAGGGAAAACTAAAAAAATAGTTTCCATGAAGAAAAAGAGCAGCAGAAATACTAATAATCTTGTAGAACAAATATCCTACAGAAGATTTAAAACATATGAGATGCTTGTTGTGCTCACGAAGACAACCCCAGCTTATAATCTGACTCAAACCAAGAATATGATTCATCTGTCCATTGAAGGGACAAAAGCCACAAAAACATCACTGCATAAACAATACTTATCAAAATTGTCATACAATATAAATTCACTTTCTCCTGTATTTGAAAATGGAGTCTACAATGTGGACATCGAACTTAAAAATAGTAAAAATTTAAGAAGAGACTATAAGGATAGAAGACATGTATATTTAATATTTGATACTCCGTTAAATATAAATATGCCTCTTTCCGCAAAATCTTCTTTGGGTGCTGATGTTTATAAAAAGAAAACAGCAGCAAAGCAATACAGTGGTTCTAAAATATCATTTAATGTAAGGGATGCAGATGTTCAGGACGTTTTAAGGGTTATAGCTGCAGTGAGCGGATATAACATTATAACAAGCGACATTAAAGGAAAGATTACAATGACCTTGAAGGATGTTCCCTGGGATCAGGCGTTAGATTTGATACTGCAGCAAAAGGGGCTGGTTATGCAGAAAAAGGGCAATATTATTATGGTAACAACCGCTTCGAAAATGCAGTCTATGGTGAAAAATGAACTGCGGGCAATACAAGATCAGCAGGAGCTGGAAAGGGAGAAAAACGCCGTAACAAAGACAATTGAATTAAGCTACATAACACCTGATTACGCTGCTAAAATTATTAACGAACTGCTTTACAGAAAGAAAACCAAAGCCGGATTTATCGTGTCAGATATAAAAAATAATGCCTTGATATGCCATGATACTAAAGATAATATAGATAAAATCAAAAATATTGCCAAGACAATAGATGTGAAGAAAAAGGCTGTGGAAATAGATGCAAGAATAGTTGAAATAAGCAGAACATATGAGAGGCAGCTCGGCATTCAATGGGGCGGAGGATATGAAAATTATTATAATTCTCTGACATCAAATCATACGTTTGTAGGTGTAGGCGGAAACACTCCTCCGCAAAATCCGTTTAATCCAGATTTCTCAAACACAGATTTTATAGTTAATTTGCCTACAACTTTGAGTTCTGCTCCGATTGCAGGCGTTGCAAGCCTCATTGTAGGAAAATCAAATTACAATCTTGATTTGAAATTAACAGCGGGCGAAATGAATGGATATTCCAAAATACTCTCCTCGCCGAAAGTTATAACGTTGGATAATGAAGCTGCAAAGATAAAGAGCGGGCAGGA
>CAZOGA010000097.1:0-4904 GCA_964579095.1 uncultured Desulfurellales bacterium | reverse complement strand
TGTGATTTTTGCATAAGGTCAGTTACTCATTATGCCAAGATAAAATGCTGCTCCTATTTTCACCCTCCTTTTATAAGTGCATAACTTATCTATGTTTCAGAATAACACGAATTAAATTTTATGTCAAATATTAGAAGCTGCAGAAATGGGCAGAATCTACTTTTTTCATATAATGATAATGCTCTATTATAGCCGCAGATCAATTTGACCGCAGTTTTTTAGAAAGAACCGTTTCGCATTTAGCAGCTTATCCTATGTAAGCAGAGCCATAATTTAGGGTTCATAAGATCAGATATTATTTAAAAAAGATTGCAAAAACTTTGGAAAAATGTTAGTATATAATTGATGGTAGAGCACGATGAAGCTATAAAAGAAATTTATAGGAATGCCCGAAATTATTATACAGAAGCTGATCTAAAAAGGATGCTGACATATTTTGATATTCATCAAAAAGACATAGACACTCTACGAAATGCTTTTAGTATTGTTAAGGAAATTCCAGATAGTGTTTCTGATGAATTCTTAAATCATCTGTTTAAGTTTCCTGAAACGTCAGCAATTCTTAGAAAAAAAGAGAATCAAATTGAACATCTCAAAACCAAAACAAAAGAATATTTTAAAAATATGTTAAAAGCCAATTTCGATATAAGCTACGTTAAGGAAAAATTAACAATCGGCATGATTCATTATAAAATGGGAGTAAAAGAAGATTATTATATAGGTGCTTATTCGAAAGCTTCTCATTCGATAATTTCATATGTAGAGTCTTTTCTTGATTGTCGGCAGAAAATAGATTTTGCTGATTCATTAACAAAAATAATACTATTGGATGTTAATTTGACATTAAAATTCTATTTTTATGTGAAAACTGAAGGTGAGCGATATTTTAAGAACCTTTCAGAGAAAGATTATTTAACGGGTCTTTATAATAGGGAGAAATTTGAAAAAATTGCTGAACGTATTATTTATGAAGCTAAAAGATACGACAGAAAGTTCTCTCTTATTATGTTTGATGTAGACAATTTCAAAAGTGTCAATGATACTTTCGGTCATGACACCGGAGACATGTTATTAAAAGAGATTACAGCAATTATAGGCGCTCAGCTAAGAAAGTCCGATTATTTTATAAGATGGGGCGGAGATGAGTTTATCATAATATTGCCTGAGGCGGACATAAGCAGCGCATACAATGCGGCTGAAAAGATTAGAAAATTTGTTGAAAATCATAAATTCTCAATTGCTAACCATACAACAATAAGCCTTGGAGCTGTCCAGTATATTGCTGAAGAAAATTATACGAGCTTGTTCAAGAGATTGGATAATGCACTGTATCTATCAAAAAGCAAAGGGAAAAATGCTACCTTCGCAAATGAGAATAGAACTCTAATTAAGTGTGCAGGGCTTTAAATGCAGAACCAGCAAATATCCGATGCATTAACTAATTCTTCTGCCTTCGGTATTTACATATATCAGGGTGATGAAGGTAATATTGTTTTTGCAAACGAACATCTTGCAGATATACTTGGATATGAGAAAGATGAACTGTTAGGCAAAAGCTTATTTGATATCTATGCACACAGCAAAGATGAACTTCAAAAATATGTAAAAGCACGCATTAAAAAAGAATCGTCTTTGGGTGAACATCTAAATTTTTTTCTAATGTCAAAAACCGGTGCAGCAATTTATGCAGAAGAGTTTGATTACAGTATAGACTACAAGGGCAAACCTTCAGGGCTCGTAATTCTGGTTGACAGGACCAAAGAAGAATCCTTCAGAAAACTATTCTATGCACTTAGTCAAATTAACCAGCTTATTGCGAGAACGGATAACGAAGAAGAGCTTTTTGCTCAAATATGCGTTCTGCTTATTGATGCGGTAGGCTATTATGCAGTAGGCATAGGCTCAGTAGATGAAAATACAAAACTATTTAAATTAAATTATTTAAAATCAAAATCTAAAGAATTGGAAAACACATCCGGAAATATTGCTATCAGTGTTGACCCGAATGTAGCATATGGCAGGGGCAGCGTGTCAAAAGCTTATGAAACAGGCAAGGTAAGTTTTATGGTTGATGTATTAAACGATACTGCGATGGCTTATTGGCATGATTATTATGAACATTTCAATATCTATTCCGCCTGTTCCATTCCGATATTTAAACAGAGCAAAATCAAGTATATACTGCTTATTAACGACAACACTAAAGGCTCATTAAGTCAGGATCATCTTCATATACTTGAGGAAATTCAACTGGATATCTCCTTTGCTTTGGATAATATTGAAAGCCATAAAAATATGCATCTTTTTAACAAAGCATTGGAGGTAACTCACGAGTGGGCATTAATTACAGATAAAAAGGGCAATATTACATATGCAAACAAAGCAGTTTCAGATATCTCAGGTTACGGCCGGGACGAGCTTATCGGCAAAAATCCTGGAATGTTCAAATCAGGTTATCACGATAAAGAGTTTTATGAAAAATTGTGGCATAAGATTTTAAAAGGCGAAGAATACTCATGCCGGTTTGTAAACAGGTCAAAAGACGGCTCGCTGTTTTATTTAGATGCTGTTATTGTACCAATCATAGTAAACGGTAAAATAGAGCGTTTTGTGGATCTATCCCGTGATGTAACCGATATTGTAAAAAAGCAAAAGCAGATGGAGCTACAGTCTAAAATATACAGCACACTTTATCATATGAGTGATCTTTTTATTAAAGGTGAAAATGAAGAAGAGTTTTTTAAAAAATTCACAGATATATTTTTAAAATATATGGAAATAGATATTGTATTTATTGCTCAATTTAAAGACAATGTTCTCTCAGTTACCCATCAATCTGTAAAAGAAATTAAAGATCAAGAGTTTGCTAAAATAGTTCAGCGAACATTGAACAATCCTCCGAAAACCTTATACGCTGACAGGATTCCTTTTGTAAAAGCCTTTAAAAATAAAAAGATTTATTTAGTAAACGATCTGTCGCATCATGGTTCTTATACTTTTAAGACTGCTCATGAAGCTTACGATATTGGTTCTTGCTGCGCGCTGCCTATAATAAAAAATAATAAAAGCATAGGCAGTTTGGTTTTAATCTCAAAACAAAAAAATATTTTCAATGCTCCGGTTTACAAGCTTTTAAACATAATCATTTCTGAAGTTGAATTTATATTAAATAAATTCGAGAATGATAAATTCGCGCGTATGATGCTTACGGCCTTAGATACAGGTTTTGAGTTTGTGGGCATTGCAGATGAAAATTTCAATATAGTCTATGTAAATAATGGCCTTCTTAAAGTAACGGGGCTTACAAAAGAAGAGTTGATCGGCAGGCATTACAGCACAATTCCATCTCATAGCGGCAACAATGAAATACTTACAAAAGAGCTTCATTCAACACTAATGAGAGGTGAGGTGTTCTCAGGTGTATCTCCATACAAAACAAAAGACAACAAGGCCGGCAGTCTGTATAACACTATAGTTCCATTTAAGATAAACGGAAAAATAAAATACTACATAGCAGTGGGCAGGGATATAACAAATGAAAAAGCTCTTACGGAACAGGTAGATAAACTACTTTATTATGATGACCTAACCGGTCTTCCCAATAGAATATCTTTTGAAAAAGATCTCGAACGTTTTATAAAAAGGGCATCATATGAAAACGTGATTGGCGCAGTTGCAGTCGTAGATCCTTTATCATTTGGCTCTATTAATAAAGCATTTGGTTTTGAAATTGGAAATAATATATTAAAACAGATATCCCAGAGGCTGAAAGACTTTCTGCGTGATTATGATATAGTGGCCAAACTTGAATCCGACAGATTCGGTATTGTTATAGGAAACTTGAAGCAGGAAGAAGATATTGTTATCGTTGCTATGAATCTTCTATCCAAGCTTAAAAAACCCTATGAAATAGATAATAGCAAAATATCCCTATCCTTTGTCATGGGCTTGAGTATTTATCCGCAGGATGGCAATAATGCCAAAGTTCTATTTGATAAATCCCAGATAGCCCTGCTTGATGCCAAAACCAAAGGTGAAAATACATTAGGATTTTTTAAAAAAGATTTAGAAACAAAAGTTGTGCAGAAGCTCAAACTGAAAGCTGATCTTGAATCTGCATTCAAAAACAAGGAGTTTATTCTCTATTATCAGCCTTATGTTGATAAAAACTTGGATATTGCGGGTGCAGAGAGTCTGCTGCGCTGGAAAAAAGATGATAAAATTATACCGCCGATGGAGTTTATACCCTATTTGGAAGAAACTGATCTTATCATAGATGTAGAAGATTACGTGTTCGATACGGTTATAGCAAAACTTAAAAAAATACAATCAATAAATCCAATACCAATTTCAGTCAATCTTTCTTGTAAAAGTTTAAATCAGAGTCATCTTGCTCAGCAGATTGCATCAAAACTTGCAAGCAGTAATTTGTCGAAAAACCTCATAGGCATAGAGATCATAGAAAGAAGCTTTATGGAAAACTTAAATAATACAAAGAACCTTATGGAAGAACTGAAAGCAGAGGGGGTTTATTTTTCTATAGATGATTTTGGCACAGGATACTCCTCTCTATCTTACCTATCTCAGCTTACTGCTGACTATATTAAAATAGATATTTCTTTTGTTAGAAAAATGATGAAAGATAAACACACAAAATATGTTGTGGAGTCTATTATCTTTCTTACAAAAAAGCTGAACATGAAAACTATAGCAGAAGGTGTAGAAACAGAAAAACAGTTTAAACTTTTAAAAGATATGGGATGTGATTATTTTCAGGGGTATTTATTTTATAAGCCTATGCCTGAGGATGAGTTTGAGAAGGCGTTGAAAAAATAGAATGAGTTATTAAGTCCATTTCGGGGTCAGATACTGTGATAAAAGTCAAGCACAAATCCCCCTTTTTA
>CAZOGA010000096.1:0-4932 GCA_964579095.1 uncultured Desulfurellales bacterium | reverse complement strand
ATGTTATTTTGACAATTATTCGTATGTTTTATAATATGCCCTTTGAGTTTGTTAAAAAAAGAGGTTTTGTATGAATTTGAGCAGTGTTAGAGAAAAAATGGAAGCAGGTGAACCGTTGGATATTGAAGATGCCAAGGCAATACTCTCATCTGATGATTTAATCCAAATAGGCAAGATGGC
The DNA here is from genome assembly GCA_964579095.1 of uncultured Desulfurellales bacterium. Taxonomy (GTDB): domain Bacteria; phylum Campylobacterota_A; class Desulfurellia; order Desulfurellales; family Hippeaceae; genus CAJXLZ01. The sequence goes on along the minus strand of CAZOGA010000096.1, from coordinate 4,752 downwards.
AAGAGATTTAAAATATAAAAAAAGTGGGCAGAAGGTTTATTTTGTACTCAACAAGCATATAAATTATACGAATTTGTGTATATCGAAATGTAAATTTTGCGCATTTTATAGAAACGGGGATGAATCAGACGCGTATACAATGGAGATTGATGATATAATAGAAGAAATTTCAAATGCGCCCGATGGCATAAAAGAGGTGCATATAGTCGGTGGTTTGCATCCTGAAAAACCGTTTTCCTATTATGTAGATATGGTCAGCGCAATAAAGAAGCATTTTAGCAATATAAATGTTAAGGCTTTTACAGCTGTAGAGATAGATTATTTTTCACAACTTGAGGGTTTGAGTTACAGAGAGACATTGACGATTTTAAAGAATGCAGGACTTGATTCTATGCCTGGTGGCGGAGCTGAGGTTTTTTCAGAAAGGGTTAGAAAAAAGCTGTATCCAAATAAGATACCGTATGAGAAGTGGTCTGAGGTTCACAGAATTGCCCATGATTTAAACATTCCTACAAATGCTACGCTGCTTTTTGGGCATATAGAGACGGATGATGAAATTATTGATCATCTGTTTAAGCTGAGAAAGATACAGGAGGAATCACCGGGGTTTTTATGCTTTATACCGTTGAGTTTTCATCCTGCAAATACGCCTCTTGAAAAGGATATTAAGAAGGTTGATGCTGTAAAGGAATTAAAAGTTTTGGCTCTTTCTCGTTTAATTTTAGATAACTTTCCCCATATCAAAGCCTATTGGGTTATGCTTTCACCAAAGGTTGGACAGATAGGGCTGCACTTTGGGGCGGACGATATAGACGGAACTATAGGGCAGGAGAGGGTTACGCATGCTGCCGGTGCAAAAAGCCCTATAGGATTGGCAAAGGATAGGATGGTAAGCATGATAAAAAATGCGGGATTTGTGCCTGTTGAACGTGATGCATTATACAATGAAATAAGGGTGTATTAATGAACGATATATATAGTAAAATAGAAAAAGGTGAGCGAATATTAAAAAAAGAGGCTGTAGAGCTTTTAAAATATGGCGATTTTTTAAGAATGGGAGAGCTTGCAAATAAAATTAGATTTAAAAAGCATAGTGAAAGAACAGTTACCTTTATAGTTGATACAAACATAAATTATACGAATATATGCTATGTAGGCTGCCTGTTTTGTGCATTTTATAGGCACAGGGATGACCCTGATTCGTACAGTTTGAACATTAGTGACTTGAAGGCAAAGATAAAGGAAGCAGAAAGGCTGGGTATTACAACCGCTCTAATTCAAGGCGGGCTAAATCCTGATTTGCCGTATTCGTACTATTTGGATATGGTCAGAGAACTCTCGAAAAGCTCCGTCCATATTCATGCATTTTCGCCGCCTGAGATTGATTTAATGTCTAAAATATCAAAAAAAAGCGTAAAAGACGTTCTGAAAGATTTAAAAGAAGCCGGTTTGACAACAATGCCGGGAGGCGGTGCTGAAATTCTATCTGAAAGGGTCAGAAAAAGGATATCACCAAAAAAAATTGATACAGACAGATGGCTTGAAATAATGGAAGAGGCACACAATCTTGGTATAAAAACCACAGCTACTATGATGTTTGGACATATTGAAACAGAAGAGGATATAGTAGAACATCTGAATAGAATAAGAAATCTGCAGGATAAAACACAAGGTTTTAGCGCTTTTATTGCGTGGGATTTTAAGAAGGAAAATAATGAGCTGGGCAGGCATGTGAAAAAGATAGTTACTGGCATTGATTATTTGAAAATTGTGGCAATATCGCGCATATTTTTGGATAATTTTGACAATATTCAGGCTTCGTGGGCATCTCAGGGAAAGGATGTGGGCGAATTGGCTCTTCATTTTGGGGCAAATGATATGGGCAGCATGCTTTTGGAGGAGAATGTTATGAGGCAGGCAGGATTTAGAGCCACATCAACCGTCAAGGAAATATCCGATATCATAAAAAAAGCCGGATTCAAGCCGGCTTTAAGAACTACTGACTATAAAATAGTTGACTATCTCTAATTGTTAATTGGATTCATTCAGTTCCCTGATTTTATTTATTAAGGTATTATATTCATTGATCATGCCCATTTCTTTATAGCATAGGGCTATCTTTGTTATTGTCTGCTTTTTATCGTTTGAGTATGGCAAATAGCTCTCAAATGCTTTAAATGCTTTTTCATATTCTCCGAATTCATAGTATAGATTGCCCAAAGTATCGGCTATTTCAGATTCTAACTTTTCATTCATTGATAAAGCTTTTTCTAAGTTTTCTTTTGCATTCCAATACTCTTCTTTTAATAGATACAATTTGCCCAAAGCCACATATACAAGCGGTTGAAACGGTATCAACTCAACGGCTTCTTTTAAATATTTCTCAGCTTCATCAAGCTTTTTTTTATCTATCATTATACTGCCAAGCAGAAATGGTATATCACCCAGAGCCCCATATTTTTCATAAAGATAGAGCAGTTTTTCATAAGCTTTTGATAAATCCTCTTTTTTTACAAACTCCATAACAGCTTCGTATTCTTTGAAGGCTTCGGATTCCATTTTAAGCTGTTCAAAGAGCAGTTGCTGTCTTTCATTGTTTTGTTGCTGATTTGACATCTCTTGAACAATATCAAGCCATTTTTTAACCTCTTCGTTGTCTTTGTCGTGTTCAAGTGCCCTCTGGACAAGGTTTTTGGCTGCAATAAAGTCTTTTCTTTTAATAGCGTTCTTTGCCAGAATCAGGTGGGATTGTATAATCTTTTTTTGCACCTCATAATCAAACCTGGCTTTTTTGAAGTTCGGATTAATTTCCAGCGCTTTTTCAAAATACTCAAGCGATTCTTTATGCATAAACCTATTCAAAGAACACAGCTTTGCTCGCCAGTAGTATAGATATTCGCTATTTGGATATATCTTCAAAGCATCATCAGCCAACTCTATACCGCTATAGATATTTTGAAAATCAAAATAGAGCTCAAGAAGGCTTAGAACATCGTCAAGTTTTTTTGTAAAATTTAATCTATCCTTTTTAAGCTTTGATTCCAGTTTGAGATACTTATACAGAGCGTCTACATATTTCTTTGATATCGCCGATTTTTCTTTTATCAGCTTAAAGTATTTTATTGACTGCTCTATTCTTTTTTCAACATCTTGACCCTCTATATCCATCTCATTCTGATTAAAATAGAAAAATTCTTTAAAATGAAAATTATTAACTGCTGATTGAAATACCTTGTTGAATGTAATTTTATCGTTAATTTTATTAACTATTTCAACATCTTTTCGTATCATATCCTCACTTTGTGTGTTTTTCCATGTTTTTAGTATTTGAGAGTCTATCTTTAGGGCTTTTGAGGCATCTTTTATAGTATTCTCAATTTCTTTTTTAATTTGATAGGTTCTCTTTATGAAATCATTATAGTTTCTCTGTTTTTTTGCATGCATAACGCTTTTATCTATTTTATTTTTGATATATTTTTCTATCGCTTCTTTTAAGCTCATAATTTCAGTATGTTCAATATATGCCCCGCCCTCTGTCGCATTTATAAACTGATAGCCGTCTTTTGAGAGATTGTCTGCAATATCCTCAACAAGCTTTAGGCCTGAGTATAGTGTGGGTGTTGTCGGCACCTTCTCTTCATAATTGCCCTTAACCCAAATGACATCCTTTGGCAGTGCAGCGTCTATGGATGCGCCTTTTGCATGCCCCATTCCTCCTGAGTATGCCCAGTCCTGACCTATAAATATAATTGGATTTGCACCCAAAACATAGGCAAGCTGTATAGCCATATGTGTAACGGCATTTGCGCCGAAAGATTTTTTTTGATTTTCTCCTATTATGTCTTTATATAAATCCATGAAAGACATCGGGGTGTATTGCAAAAAAGATTTTTTAAAAAGTTTTGGTATGGCAAAATAAACGCCATCGGCACAAACATAATTTATGTTGCTTGTTTTTTTATCCTCTAAGATAGACTTGTATTTTGCTAAATTTATTGTCTGATAATCCACTCCGCATGCAAAATCCGGCTCTATATTCTTTGATTTCAAGGTAGAAAGCACACTATCTGCTGCTATGAGAACAGACTTTTCCTGAATACTATTTAACAGATCTATATTTTTACTCAAAGACGGTCCACTTGCAACAATAACAGCGGGTTTGTTTTTAAAATAATCCCTTAAATCACCGATGAAACCTCCCTCAGCAATGGAGGGTATATTCTTTATGACATTTTCAGCGATTTGCTCTGATTTATTAAGCAATGTATTTCTGTTTAGAATAATAGGTATATTGTTTTTGTATACTAAATCCTGTATTTTTTTAAGCTCATAAAACGGCATTTTATCATATTGAGGCGTGGCTGTCTGCAGTAGATTTCCCCAATAGAGCTTTAGTTCAAGCTTTTTTATTATATTAGATATAGTTGTTTCCATATTCTCATCAAGCAGCAAGATGATAGTTTTATCGTCGTTAATTATATCCAAGAGGTTTTTGTGCTCTAATGCTTTTTTTATGATGCATGGATTTTGTTCAAAGACAACCATAAATACCTTCGGGAAGGCTTTTCTTAGATTTTTAATTGTGTTGCCGATGCCAAATCCATGAACAAAAAGTACATCAATAGACTTTACGGCTTTCAAGTTAATATCTTTTTCTTCATCCAGTTCAATATCGTCATAAAAAATTTTACCGTTTTCCACCTTTATTTTGCCATCATCGTTGCATTCATTTATTTTATTGAAAAGTTCGGG
>CAZOGA010000095.1:0-4948 GCA_964579095.1 uncultured Desulfurellales bacterium | reverse complement strand
AGAGTTTGATAAGAAACAGTATTATATTGTTATTGAGCTATTGTGCAGTGGTCTCATCATGCAAAAATTATCAGCACTGTTAACTTGAGCTTAATTTTTTATCGCATATTTTAGCCATTTTTTCTTTGGGAACATTATAGAAACTCTCTTATAAAATTATTTGTACAATTTCGGCTTAGCCTTTTTCATCAAAAATACCGTAGGCATAAGCAAAACAAACAGTATGGCACAAAAATAAAAAGCATCGTTAAATGCAAGCATCGAGGACTGCCTCAAAAGCTCTCTATATATTACGCCGAACTGTTGAGCCGTTGTATGAAATGTATTAGACAAAAGCAATTGAGCACTATTAAAAGCATCGTTTGCCGGCGTTAAATTTTCCACGAGTCTGCTTTGATGAAACTGCTCCCTTCTCATAAGTATTGTTGTTACTATTGCCGTGCCGAAACTTCCGCCTATATTCCGTATAAAATTAAATATACCTGAAGCGTTGCCCATCTCCTCATTTTCAACATTTGCAAATGTAGCAGCTGCAAGCGGCACAAAAAAGAATGCCATTGCAATACCCTGCAGTGCTCTCGGCATAATAACGTACCAAAAATCAGCCTGAAGATTAAAATGGGCCATTATATACACTGCTATGGTATTGACAATTAGACCAATAAGTAGAAGTTTTCTTGCATCAAATCCTTTTCCGAGCATTATTCCTGCAAGCGGCATAAAAATAAAAGTTGTAGCTGCGCCGGGGCCCAAAACCAAACCTGCCAAAAATGCTGTATATCCCATCAAATTCTGCAGATACAAAGGCAAAAGCACTATCGTTCCGAAAAATCCAAAAAATCCGAGGAACATAATAATATTACCGATAGCAAACGAGGGGTGCTTAAATATTCTTAGGTTTATAACAGGATTTTTGACTTTTAGTTCATTAATTATAAGCAATATCAGGCTGACTGCACTTATAACCGCTAGAGCCGTAATAAAATGTGATTCGAACCAGTCTTTCCTTTGGGCATTATCCAGCAATATTTGAAGAGCTCCAACGCCGAGAGCAAGAAAAGACAAACCCATATAGTCTATCTTTGATTTTTTTTGGTTTCTTATATAATCCGGGTCAAAAATAAAAAGGTTTATCAAAAGAAAAGAGAGTATGCCGACCGGTATATTTATATAAAAAATCCAGCGCCAGCCCCAGTTATCTGTTATCCATCCCCCAAGAACAGGTCCGAATATAGGACCCACAACAACACCCATGCCGAAAACAGCCATAGCCATTCCTCTTTGTTCTTTAGGAAATGATTCAAGCAGAATTGCATTAGAAAGAGGCTGAAGTCCGCCGCCGGCTATACCCTGCAGGAAACGGAATGCTACAAGCATATAAAAAGAATCGGCATATCCGCACAAAAAAGACATAACAGTAAAAGCAAAGATTGAAAACATAAGGTATCTTTTTCTTCCAAAGGTATTTCCAAGCCATCCCGTGATTGGAATAATTATGGCGTTTGAAACGAGGTAGGATGTTAAAACCCAGGTTGATTCATCCAAACTTATACTCAATCCGCCCTGTATGTGCGGCAGCGATACATTAACTATAGTTGTATCGACAATTTCCATAAGCGTGGGCAGCATTACGGTTAATGCTATAACCCACTTATTTATTTGTTTAACTTGAGTCATTATTTAATCAAAACAGTTGCGTCAACCGACATGCCAACCCTCAGCGGCACATTGGGCGGTTTGCTAAATACAATTTTGACAGGAATTCTCTGTGTAACTTTAATCCAGTTACCGGATGCATTCTGCGGAGGAAACAGAGAAAAAACCTCGCCTGTGCCAAGCTGTATGCTCTCTATTTTTCCTTCAAACTTTTTATCAGAATATGCATCTATTTTTATCTTTACCCTTTGACCTTTGTGCATTTTCTCTATCTGTCCTTCCTTGTAGTTTGCCATAACCCACGCATCTTTATTCGGCACGATAGCACATATCGGTATAGCCTGTGATACGAACTTGCCGGCTTCTACATTCTTCTTTGTTATAAACCCATCTGCAGGAGCTTTAATATATGTATAAGACAGATTAAGTTTTGCTCCATTAACAGCAGCTCTCGCTGCGTCTATATTTTTTTCGGCGCTTGATAGCGACGATATGGATTGTTTAAACAGATCTTTTTCGGATTCTAAGCTGAATCTCAGAACATTATAATTTGTTAAATACTGTTCATATCTGTTTTTTGAAATTACCTTTGTCTTCAACAAGTGTTTTGCTCTGTTAAAGTCCCATAGTGCTTTGTTTAGCTTTGCTTTGGTCAAATCAACCTCGGATTTTTTTGCACGCATAATTGCCTGCGCTTCTTTTGACTTTGCTATCGTTAGATTCAATTGAGCCAAAGCCTGCACAAGTCTAATTTTATACGGCTGTCTGTCAATAACAGCCAGAACAGCACCCTTTTTCACGTATTGATTATCATCGATAAAAACCTGTTTCACGCTTCCTGAAATCTTTGGATTTACATAGAATATATTGTTTGTAACATACGCATCATCGGTCGAAATATGGGTCTTTTTATATTGGACAAATGCGAAAATTGCTATAGCCGCTATCAATACAATAAATGCCAAAATAATTAGCTTTTTTTTATGTGAACCGTTGTTTTCGGATGCACTTTTTTCATTTTCCATCTGATAAACTCCTTATATTTAAATTACCTGCATTTTCTGCAATCCTTTTCAGTATATTATATGCTGTTTTTTTCTCTTTATCATTAAAACCTTTTAGCAAAATTTTGTTATCAACTTTAAACGCTAAGTTTCTTATTTCCTGCTTGATTAAAGCGGCTTTATTCGTGGTATAAACATTATACGCTCTTTTATCCTGCTCTGATGTTTTTCTTGTTATGTAGCCGTTTTGTTCTAATGATTTAATCGCTTTTGCGGTTGTGCTTTTATCTATATTTAAATACTTAGAAAGTTCTTCCTGCGTTATTCCGTTATGCTCGAACAGTGCCAAAAGAAAGCTTAGCTGTCCGCCGCTTATATTAAAAGGCTTTAGATATTTATTTGCATACATCATAGCATGCCGATATATTGTAGAAATATACTTGCCAAGCGGGTCTTTCTGCTGTTTTTCCATTTATTTTACACCTACTGCCCTTCTCAGTTCAGCCAAAGCTATATAATAACCGTATAAGGCGTTATAATAATTGATTTCTGCTTGCGTTAAATAGACCCTTGCATCAAGTACCTCGGTTGACGTTGTTAACTTCTGCTTATATTGCATATTTGTTATGCGATAGTTCTCTTTTGCCTGCTTTAAACCGATTTTTGTTGTTTTAATATTCTCTTGCGCTGTTTTGAGTTTCAGATATGCACTTTTTGTCTCTAATTTTATACTGTCCTTTATAGATTCTATCTTTTCCTTTAAAGCAAACATATTATGGCGTTGTTCCTCTACGTCCGCATGTTTTTTACCGCATTCAAATATTGTCCAATTCATATTTACGCCAAACGCAGCATTATGGTCATTGCCAAAACGGTTATCCGAAGCCGTAATATCACGCCCCTTTTGTTCATATTCTGCAAAGGTCGAAATTTGTGGATAGTAAGAGCTTTGCGCAAGTTTTATACCCAATCTTGATTGCCTCAAAGCTACATTTAATTGCTTCATTTCAGGCCTTCTAACCACAGCCTCATTTATCAAGCTATTTATGTCAAAATGCTCGGGTTTAAACAAAAATATATCCCTTACACTGTTTTTCTCATTTATATTGTTTTTAAGCAGTATATTAAACTCTGACACAGCAAGCTTTACATTATTTTCTGCACTGACCCTGTTTTGAACCGCATTTGACAGAGCAACCTGTGATTTTAGCAGGTCGTTGTATGCAATCATCCCCTCTTTGTATAAATTTTCGGCATCTTTTTTATGGCTTTTGAGCTGGTTCACCTCTTCATCAGCAACGCTTAAATATCGTTTAGCCAAAAGTATATTAAAATAGGCTGTTTTGACATTTTTTATTACATCAAGAACAGCTTCCTGCTTTCGAATTCTGCTTATGTTAATCCCGAGACTGGCAATCTTTTTTTGTGTAGAAAGTGCAAATCCCGTAAAAACAGGCTGCACAATAGTCGTATTCCACTGAACGGAATTTTTATCACCCACAATCATTTTAGATGGTCTGCCCATATTGACAACAGAGTAGGGTCTATTTTTTAGTCTTGTATAGTTGTATTGCAGCAAAATTTTTGGAAACATATCATCTTTTGAACTTCTGTAATGCTCAACGGCAGCTTTTTGTTTTTCCATAGTTTCTTTAATCAGCGTGCTGTTTTTTAAAGCACTATTTATTGCCGTATTAAGATTATAAATTTTGGCATTTGAGCTGCAGGGAAGCAGCAGTATGAATGAAACCAATAGAAAAAAAATAGATCTTTCAGCCATTTTCAATCCTCCAAATTTTCAACTGCAGTTTTATATAACAATTTAGTTTCAAATGCAACTAAATGTTGGCAGCAGTTAAATATTTAAAGGCAAAATGGACGTGTCCAGATGATATTTATGCTTGATTTTAAAATAAATTGCAGGGAAAGAAATTCAATGATGGTAGATCCGCCGAGGTTTATTTCGCAAAAATGCACTAAATGATGGAGAAGCACGATAAAAGCTTGAGAGCTATGCAGATAAATACAGAAACCAATCAATCATAACAAATGTAACCGCGAAACATACGTTGCTGTGAGTGCATTGGCGAAAGCAATGCAGACAAAACTGAAAAACGAGGAGTTAAAAAATGCGGCGGAACTCAGGAAAAGGAAAGCGGAAATTGCCCCTGCCAATGTCTGCAGACTGTTGGAAATAAGCCACTTTGAGACCACTGCACAGCGATGAAATAATGTTTTAGCACTTTCTTATCAAGATTCCCTCAACTTCAAAAATGAATTTTTTAACG
>CAZOGA010000094.1:0-5002 GCA_964579095.1 uncultured Desulfurellales bacterium | reverse complement strand
ATACAAGCTTCAAACATTCTCTTTTAGATGGCTCGCCTTGATCTTTTCTTTGGTTCATTTCTTTTGTATCAAGACAAAAGAAATGAACAATCACTTTAATTGTAATAAAAGCTGCTTATTTTTATGCCGGCAGATAAAATCAATGTCCTTTTTTCTTCTTACTTTTTGAATGAGCAAAAAGTAAGAAGAAAACTGGCAATGAGATATTTTTTAAGTTACGCCAAATGCGGACAGTCTGCTGATATATGATCCCTGATTACTTCAAATTAAGAGTACTATTTGACATCACTTCAATTTGTTTTATACTCTATCTGCTGTTTATTAAAAATAATTAATACGGAAATAGGGGGTAATCATGAAAATTCGTGTTGGTTTGACAATTATTATACTCGCTGCCTTTTCATTAGTATTTGCAAAACATGCAAACAGCAGCTGGTTTAATCAAGGCAAAGAGCTGCTGAAGGTGTTCAGCGGCGGCAAAACTCAAAACACAAAAAAAACGACAGCATATGCCGGCTTAACAACTTCGGAAATATCCGCCGGTTTGAAGGATGCCCTAAAAGTAGGAACGGAAAATGTAGTCAAACAACTTGGCGTTAGAGACGGTTTTTATAAAGATAATAAAGTTCACATTCCCCTTCCTGAAAACCTGCAAAAAATAAAAAACACACTTAACAAAATAGGTATGGCGAGCACCTTGAATAATCTTGAACTAAAACTTAACAGGGCTGCCGAAACTGCCACGCCAAAGGCTAAAAAACTTTTTTGGAACGCTATAGCCGATATGAAAATTTCAGATGTTAAGAAAATATACAACGGCCCGAATGACGCCGCAACCCAATATTTCAAAGAAAAAATGGGAGAACCGCTCAAAAAAGAAATGAAGCCTATTATAAATAAAAGCCTATCTCAAGTCGAAGCCGTTCAGGTTTATAATTCAATATTAGACAGATACAACTCACTGCCGTTTGTGAAGCCGGCCGAAGGTGATATATCAACATATGTTTTAAATAAGGCTATTAACGGCATTTTTTATTATCTGTCAAAAGAAGAGGCTGCCATCAGGGAAGATCCTGCAAAAAGGACAACTCAGATTTTAAAGAAGGTTTTCGACAATCAATCGAATTAGAAATTTGACAAAAAAACGGAGAATATATGAATCCAAAAGCAAAAATCATAGCCACATTGGGACCTGCAACAAACAATGAAAAAGCCATAAAAAATTTAATAAAAAATGGCGTTAATGTTTTCAGATTGAATTTTTCATACGGAACATATAAGGAACATGCCAAAACTATTAATATTATCAGAAAATATACCAAAAACAACACTGTTGCAATTATGCAGGACATATGCGGACCGAAAGTCAGAATAACAAATTTGGAAAATGAAATTAAAGTAAACAAAAGTGATACAATAAAAATATCCAAAAATCCGTCCAAAAACACCCTATGCATAAACTACCCCGAAATTATAAGCCAGATAAATTTAAAGGATCTTATATACTTTGCAGACGGAAGCGTAAAAGCCAGTGCAGTAAAAAAAGAAAACGGAGATATTTTTCTAAAAGTATTAAGCGGCGGAATATTGAAAAAAGGGAAAGGAGTGGATTTCCCAAGCGACAACATAAATCTGCCCACTATCACCGAAAAGGATATTGAGGATCTGGCATTTGGCGCAAGACAGGGTATTGACCTTGTTGCCGTTTCGTTTGTTAAAGATAAAGAAGATATATTAAATGCCAAACGCATATTGAAAAAAAACGGCTCGGATGCCTGGGTTATAGCAAAAATAGAGAGAAAATCGGCTTTGGATAATTTGGATGAAATCATCGATGCAAGTGATGGAGTTATGGTAGCAAGGGGTGATTTGGGTGTGGATATAGGGCTAAGTAAAGTGCCAATCATAAAAATGAAAATAATTCACAAGGCAAACAAGAAGGGGATCCCCGTTATTGTGGCAACACAGATGCTTACATCAATGATAAATTCTCCATACCCCACACGAGCAGAGGTTTCAGATATTGCAAATGCTGTTCTATACGGTGCAGATGCCGTCATGCTTTCCGATGAAACAGCTGTCGGACATTACTACAACGAAGCCATAAATTTATTAAAATCAACAATCATTGAAGCCCAGAAAATATATCCGTATTACAAAGATTATACATCAAAAGGAAATGAAGTTATAGCGCATTGTGCAAGCCGAATATCGCAAAATATACACTCAAATTATATAGTAAGCGTGACCGCTACGGGATTCACTGCAAAACAGGTATCTAAATTCAGACCGAAAAAACCGATAATAGCAATAATTTTCAATGAAAAAATAGGAAGAAGACTGTCGCTTGTATGGGGCATTGAAAAAAGCTACAAAATAGAGGAAACAAGCGATGAAGGCAAGCTGATTAAAACCATATCAAGCATCAACGAAAAGCCGCCTTTTATCTTAACAATGGGGAGTGTAATAGGCAAACAGGGAACAACCAATATGGTGAGAATATTTTACTAAACTGCAAAAACATCCATCACTAAGTGCAGATAAGCAGCTTAGCAATGAATGTTTTAGAAATCATCATTTTCTAAATCAATCAGCCCCTTTTTACTGTTTCGGCAGATGAAATTGTGTCTTGTTCATTATTTTTATCTGCGATGCAGGCAATCTAACTCTAAAAATGCCAAAGTTCTTGAGATTTTTCTTTCTTGTATTTTCTTTTTGAATAGCCGCTCTGCTTGGTCTTCCTCCGGTTCTCATAACACGCTTATACAGTCTTATAGGTTTATTTGCAAAGAAACTGGCCAACTGTACGGGCACAGTTGGAGTTTTAGGAGCTTTCCATCTGTTTGCTGCTAAATCCTGAGTTGATACAAGGTTCAATGCTATCTGCTTGAAAGCAATCTTGCTGCATTTAAGATTATCATCTTTGCCTTTTTTATCCGCTTTACACACAGCATAGTCCAAGGTTCCTTTGCCGTTTGCAAAAGTCTGGTCTCCTCTGGGGGCTCTTCCTGTCATTTCATCTATATAACCATTCGCAGTGGACTTTCTTCTGCTGAACCCCAGCCTCGTAAAATATGAAGCAGCCGGTGGTATATTTCTAACTACCGGGTTCTTAATACCATTTGCTGCCATATTCCAGGTGCAGTATCTTAAGCTCGAATCTAATTGAACGCCATAAGCTGCCGGATTATTCAAATCGAATATCGTCGATTTGGTAAATAATGCCCAAGCGGATTCTCCTTTTTTTGCAGCTTCTATAGGATAGTATTTGGAACGAGCTCTTTTCCACTCTATTCTTGCAAAAGATATATCTGCTTTAAGCTGTCTTCCGTCCGGTTTAACATGCATTATTGCAACAATTCTTGTTTTGCTGTGCCCGCCGCCGCCTTCAGAATCGCCGTGCACTCTTTGCTGTCTGACTTGAACTATGCCCGCTTTTAGGTTTTGTAAAGCTGCATCGGGTAAAATAATGGGCGTTTTGCAGTCGCTTAAATATTTTTCCGGCATAACAGCATCCCATTCGTCTATATAGTTTCTGTATCTCTCGTAGTATTGTGCTAAAGTTTTACACTTCTTTGTAAAATTTTCATTACACATTTTGGTAGCCTTCAAAAGCTGATCAAATTCTTTCTGCCAGTTTTCTTTATATTTTTTAATCATATTTATATGTTTTCTCTTTGCATAGCTATTAGTTCCTAAAGCAAAAAGTTCTTGCGTTTTTCGGCCTAAAACATATTGAGCATCCTCTATGCCGGCTTTAATATCCCACAAAGAAACAATCAAAGTGCCCATATAGGCATCTTTTGTATCCGATTCAAGAGGATTTTGAGAAGGATAACTGCTCAATATGCTGTAAGGAGCAAGGATATATTTAATCGTTTTCTTTTCACCGTTTGTTTGCAGAAATTTTTGATAATAATTGGTAAGCTCTTCTATATTCGTAGGATTAAGCATAGATGAACCTGTAGAATAAGTACTGACCTCTATTTGAGATAAGCCAAAAGCCTGCTCCATATTTTTAGCAAGCTTTACGCCTGCTTTTGCATTCCCCCAAGCCCCTTTAGCGGAGGCATCGGATTCATTGGCAAACTTTGTCCAGCTTTTAAGGGTCTGTTTTTTGACTGTAGCTATACCTAAAAATTCTCTTCCCTCCTGCACACCTATTACAAATGAATCGCCGCATCTCTGCTTAAATTCACCCAAGCCGCCCGGTTTATTAAGAATCTGCAGTAAATTATTTTTAATGGACACATTATTAACATCAACAAATGACGGCGCATCATAATAATATACGGTAGAATATAATGATTGATTAAACGTGCTTGTTTTGGTTCCGCTTATCATGCTTAGTTTATCACTTGCCTGATATGTAGTTGCACCCAGTATTTTTAATGATGCACTTATGCTGAGGTTTGAATCTTTTGCCATTTCTGATGTTGACTGAACAAACTTGAAAATTGAGTTTTGTTTAGGAGATCCGCTTTTGTATAAAGAATTGGGATTGTAGGTTACACAAGACCCCATAAATTGATGTCTATGGGTATCATAAGCCCAGCCGTATGTTGCAGGCGTTGATCCTGACGGCTCAACACTCGGAAAATCAACCATATTGCCAAAAGCATTTGTAAAAGCTCCAACAGATAAAAACAAAAATAGCGCCATACCAAAAAAATTTCTACCAAACATATACACCCCCATTTTTTAAAATTTTTTAAAACATTAAGCACTAAAAAAATTCCTGTATATAAACACTGTTTTTTCGTTTTTGCAATCTTAGGATGCTATAATATACAATTATTGATCCTTATTATTATAATGCACTTATTTAATGATGTCAAGTTTAAATAAACTAATCTTTATGCTGATGTTTTATTATTAAATTAAAGGAAAAAAGAATGGCGGCCGAAAAATAACATTATGAAACCACTGTACAGCGATGAAATAATGTTTTAGCACTTTCTTGTCAAGATTCCCTCAACTTCAAAAATGAATTTTTTAACGA
>CAZOGA010000093.1:0-5129 GCA_964579095.1 uncultured Desulfurellales bacterium | reverse complement strand
TGCTGTCTTTAAATGTTAACGTGCTGTCTTTTTTGCAGCTGTTTATCTTTTCCTTTAATCCCTTAAAACGCTCATCGAGAGTTTTTTCATTTTCCAACAACATAGCAGCCCCTTATTTCAATAAAATCATAAGATTATCTATTACAAAATTCTGTTCCTCATCAGTTAATAATGGATATATCGGTAGAGAAACAGCCTCTTTGTAATATTTTTCCATATTCGGCAAATTTACACTTTTAAAGCCACTTTTACGGTAGTAGGGCTGTTTGTAAACCGGTATATAGTGAACCTGCAAACCAATGCCCTTTTGCCTCATTGCATTAAAAAGCTCCGCCTTTGTGATACTTAATTTAGAAAAATTAATTTTCACAACATAAAGATGATACGCCGCGCCATCTTTATAATAATAAAGCGGCTGGATAACTTCATTATCTTTAAATGCTTCATCGTAACGTTTTGCTATTTCACGGCGGCGCTTCAGAAATTTACCGAGTTTTTTCATTTGGCTTAAACCAAGAGCACACTGAAAATCCGTAATACGATAGTTAAAACCAAGCTGCCGCATTTCATAGTACCACAGGTTTTTATTGCCGTTTTTATCAAATGCAAGCTCATTATTTTCAAAAGAATCCTTGACTACCCCATTATTTCTCAACAAAAGAAGTTTATTATATATTTTTTCACTGTTTGTAGTGACGGCACCGCCTTCACCTGTTGTAATATGTTTTACAGGATGAAATGACAAAATTGAAGCAGAAGAATTTTTGCAGCTTCCGGCTCTAACATTTCCTTCAAATGCACCAAATGAGTGGGCACAATCCTCCAAAATAGTTATGCCAAATTCATCTTTTATCTTTTTAAGTTTTTTTTGATTAAGCATATTGCCGGAAAAATGAACGCCGTATAATGCCTTTATTGATGCGTCTTTTGTTAATATCTCAAAACATTTATCGAGATCTAAATTGCCCTCTTCATCTATATCAACAAAAATAGGCACAGCATTTGCATAAATAATAGAATTCACAGTCGATAAAAATGTATTGGGCGTTACGAGCACCTTGTCTTTTGGATTAAGCAGCGCAAGTGATGCAATATGAAGCGCAGCTGTTCCACTTGACACAACAGATGCAAATTTTACACCGCATTTTTTGCAGACAGCCTGTTCAAACTCAGCAATCTTTGGACCTGTTGTGATGAAATCAGATTTAAGCACATCAACAACGGCTTCTATATCATCATTATCAATCCATTGTCTTCCATACGATATAAATTTATTCATTTAATAAGTTTTAAAAACCCCTCTTTTGTAAGCCAAGATTGATTATTGATAGAGCTATATTCAAAACCTTTTGGAACATTTTTGCCCTTTTCCCCGATTTTATTTATGAGAAAATTATTCTCCTGAACAAATTTTATGGACGGACATATAACATAATGATCACCAAATTCAACCGTCAAGTGACTTTCATCCTTTGGACACATAACCTCATGCAGCTTCTCTCCCGGTCGAATTCCTACGATCTTATGCGGTAAATTCGGGGCAAGAGCCTTTGCCAAATCCACTATTTTCATGGAAGGTATTTTAGGCACAAATATTTCACCGCCTTGCATTCTTTCAAAATTTTTAAACACAAATTTAACTCCCTGCTCAAGAGTAATTAAAAATCTTGTCATTTCAGCATCGGTTATAGGCAATTCTCTTGCTCCTTCTCTAATCAAATTTTGGAAAAATGGTATAACAGAACCTCGAGAGCCTATTACATTACCGTATCTCGTCACGGAAAAGCGTGTTTTTCTTTTACCGCGCATATTGTTGGCAGCAATAAAAAGCTTATCCGAAGCGAGTTTTGTCGCACCGTATAGATTTATGGGAGTTACAGCCTTATCGGTCGAAAGAGCCATGACATTCGCAACATTGTTATAAAACGAGGCTTTAATAACGTTTTCTGCACCATAGACATTTGTTTTAATGGCTTCCATAGGATTATATTCAGAGGCGGGAACCTGTTTCATTGCGGCTGCGTGAATAACATAATTGACTCCGTTCAAGGCCTCCTTTAGCCGTTCAAAATCTCTTACATCTCCAATAAAATAACGCATACATTTTTGATTGAATTTTTGAGACATTTCAAATTGTTTCATTTCCCCTCGCGAGAAAATTATAATTTTTTTAGGCTTATAGTATTTAAGCAGCATTTCTGTGCATTTACGACCAAAGCTTCCCGAGCCGCCCGTTATTAAAATTACTTTATTATTGAACATTTCTCTCACCTCCCTGCGAAACGATAGCAAAATCCAATCCAAAATATAAATTCAAGCTTGTTAGATTTTTTAGTTTTATTTTAGGAATTTGCGTCATTATTAAATAATGAAAAAACACTCAACTATTTGAGACTCGTTATTTTCTACAAAAGTATCGCGCTTTTGATTAAATATTTCAGTGTCCCTATCAATCGACATATTCAAGCCTTAACGGCGTGCCCTTTTTTATGTCTGTTTTTGCTTTTTTGCCCAATATGTCTTTTAAATATTTAGGATGCAGGCCAAAACCGGGTCTTATGGATCTAACATTCTCTTCGCTAAATACCTCACCGGCTTGTCTATTCCGCTCTCTTTGGACACCTTTTCCGGAAATAAGTGGACACCTGTTTTTTCTTAAAATCCCTTCTCTTTTTGTTTTACATAAGTGTCCAGATAAGTCAAGATTTTTAGTCCGCAAACACTAAAAATACCCTCATTTCCATTTCTCTTTTTCCTGTTTTTTCAACCTCCTTATTTTTTATTTAATATAGACAGCACTGAATACATTTTCCAATGCTGTGCTTATCCACTCCCCGCTATCATTATTTATAATTAATAAGAGTTTATCATCTTTTGAAACTGGGAAATTTAGATCTGACCCCGAAATTTCCAGAATTTCTCTTTCCTCTTGAAAAAGCAAGTGCGCTTAGAGTATATTAAAAATAAAGTTGTTATTCAGCGCATAGAGAGTATAAATTAATAGTGCTGTTTCCTGCGTAATAAAATTGACCAAAAAACTTTTATGGATAATTTGCTTAGTGAGGGATATATTTTAATCGTTAATAATGCAGAGAATTTTTGTAAAAAATCAATTTATTTTTAACCGGTTTTTGAAGGGCACTCAATATTGCTTAATTTGAATGGTTTAATAACAAAAACAATAGGACAAATAAAACAATCTAATATTTGAATTTAGAAAAATGAAAAGGTTTATTAGATTATTTATTTTTCCGGCTGTTATAGGTGTTATAGGAGCTTTTTCCGCTATTTTAATGAGGGAGTTTATAAAATATTCTTCCTTTCTCGCCTATAGGGTTAACGTTTTTGAAAAAATCAATATATTTTACCTGGTAATTACACCTATAATATTTTTTGTTTCAAGTTTTATTATAAACAGATTTATGAAAGATACCGCCAATCCTACCATAGATTCTGTTGCAAGGGCTATATCTCTGAAAAAAGGCAGATTGGATTATAAAAAAGGCATAGCGAGTGTTGTTTTAACAGCTATAAATATAGGTTTTGGCGTACCTGTAGGAAGGGAAGGCCCGATAGCTAAGCTTGGCGGTTCACTAAGTTCACTTTCGTTAAAATTTATAAATATAGAAGGCGCAAATATTCCACTTCTTGTAAGCTGCGGCGTATCCTCTGCTTTAGCTGCCACATTTAATGCGCCTATCGCTGCCATAATATTCGGACTTGAGATTATTTTGGGCAGGCTAAGCTTTAGTGTAATTATTCCCCTTTCTGTTTCCTCAGCTATAGGCACGATTTTGTCACGCTATTTTTTGGGCAATTATCCTGCATTCTATGTGCATAAGCTTTCTTTTGACTACACGTTTCTGCTTTTATTGCCTGTATTTTCTATATTCTTTGCTTTGACCGTGACGTTTTTTGAATATGCCTATAAATTATCTGTTCAAGGCTTTAAGATTCTGAAGCTGTCAGTTTATTCAAGAGCACTAATTGGCGGAGCAACGGTTGGTATTCTATTGTGTCTTTATCCTGATACTGCTTCTTTGGGGTATGATAAAATAAGCAGACTGTTTCTGCTTAAATATTCATACGGTGATGCTTTCAACATTGGTTTTGTTAAAATATTAGCCCTGTCCATTACATTCGCAAGCGGTATGTTCGGCGGTGTGTTTGCACCATCTATATTCACAGGAGCTTTTCTTGGTTTTGCAGCCGGCGGCTTTATACATAGTTTTATTCCATCCATAGATCCTCTAAGCATAGCATTAATAGGAACATCTGCTGTTACTGCCAGTATTTCGGCTGCGCCGCTCAGATCAACACTTATTGTTGCCGAGCTTTCTCAAAATTACAATATGATTATTCCTTTGATTTTAACTTCCGTGACAACTATGTATTTTTCGCATCTGTTTCAGGAAAAGATACATTTTACTCGTTCTGTTATGCAGAAAGGTTTTGATATAAGCAATGAAAAATACAAAGCGAAACTTGATAATATGAAAATACCCAATTTTATAGACACATCGATATTGACATTGAATAAGGATAATCTTTTAAGGAATGTATTATTTAATTTAATGAAGAGCAACTCAAGTTATTTTGCTGTTTTAGAAAATTCTAAACTTATCGGTATTTTGTCATTCCGCGATATAAGGCTTATGGGAGAAATGGAGGAAAGCGCTGTTAGAGTAGAAGATTTAATGACAACAAACCCCAGTTTTTTAACACTTAGTTCAGACGGGCTTGATATATTTGAGTTTATATCCCGCATAGATGTTGATTATATACCTGTTGTAGATAATAAAAATGACAAAATATACATAGGAATGCTTGATGTAAACGGTTTTTTGAAGTTTGCCTCATTTTTGTATTTTGATACAAAAACCAGCCGTATAAAACATACATAGAATTATAATGTGTTCAACATACCGACAATTTTACAAAAAAGTTTTTCTGCAGCAACTTTAAAGTTTGCTTTTGTCTTTCACCGAATATTCTTGTTCCTATACGCCAATATTTGCCCCTTCTTCTATGGCGATTTTAGGAAAATTTATAGGGTCGTGTCTCAACAGCCTGTTAACAGGCTGTTGATAAAGCCGTTTTTCTTCATTATTTACCACCGAACAAAAGCA
>CAZOGA010000092.1:0-5166 GCA_964579095.1 uncultured Desulfurellales bacterium | reverse complement strand
TATTTTCTCATAACATAATTTTACTTGGATAAATCTTGTGCTTTTCCTTAATTCATAATCCATAATTTAACATTTATAATTTAACATTCATATAGCATAATTCAGTCCCAACGACTTGACAAATTTTATTTTAAGTGTATTTTGTTAGCAGACGAGTGTGGTGAGTGCTAATGAAAAACAATTTAAGTGAGAGAATGTCGCTCGTGCTGAGCGTCGTTGTCGATAGTTATATGGAATATAACGAGCCGTTAGGTTCGCGGATATTAGCTAAGCGTTATGGGCTGGATTTTTCTCCTGCTACTATGAGAAATATTATGCTGGATTTGGAAGAGTCCGGCTTTTTGACCCATATACGTACATCGGGCGGCAAAATACCTACTGAGAAGGGATATAAATTGTATATAGACACCATTACAAAAAATTTCAAACCCGATGTTAAAAAAGAATTTGAGAACGTGGCAAAAAAAGATAATCTTAAATTAGCGGATGTTATGGGCGAAATATCACAGATAGCATCTTCTGTAAGCGGACTGGTTTCTCTTGTCACACTGCCTGATTTTCTGAAGATGAAAATAAAACACATAAACTTTGCAAAAATAAGCAAAAATATGGTGATGTTTGTTGCGTTATTTGAAAATAGCATGATAGAAACAAGAATAATAACAACTCAAAAGGAATTTTCGGAGAATGAATTAAAAGATTTTTCCGAGTATATAGCAAATAATTATCAGGGTTTCAGTCTTATGGAGATAAAAGACGAGATAAAAAACTATATAAATAGCGCAAAAGACAACTCGGAGTCGCTTATAGCCTGCATAACGCAGCAGCTTGAGAATACGGAACTTGTTGTATCCGGTGTAAAAAATATATTTGAGCATAAGGAATTCACCAAAAATATAGAACATTTAAGAAAATTGGTTAATATTCTGGAAGAAAAAAAACAGATACTGGATCTGCTTGGAAATGTGATTGAAAACAACAAGAGAGTAATGATAGGAACTGACTTTTTAATAGATGATTTAAAAGATCTCGGGCTCGTATCTTCAGCTTATAAGTATAAAAAGGAAAATGTAGGCGTAGTCAGCATAATGGGACCTATAAATATGAATTATAAAGAGATAATAAGTATAGTAGAATCTGCAACAAAAAAGATAAATTCTATGTTAAAGATTAAAGATTAGAGGAGGTGGTGAGTATGCCAAATAGTAAAAACAGTGAAGAGATAGAGATAAAAAGGGGCAAAGATAATGATCAGGAAAACTCGGAAAATGAAATAGAAAATACTGATGAAACAGAAAATTTGCAAAAGGAATTAGAAGAATTGAAGGATAAGTATTTGAGAACAAGCGCGGAATTTGACAATTATCGAAAGAGAATGGATAGAAATATGCAGGATATGATAGATGCAGCAAAACGTTCAGTAATAGGCGATTTTCTTGTTGTGCTGGACAATATGGAAAAAGCCGTGAATACCGGCAAAGAACATAAGGAGGCTATAATAGAGGGCGTGGAATTAACGGTAAAATCTTTCAAAGATTTGCTAAAAAAATATAATATAAAAACAATAGAACCCGGAGAAGAAACATTTAATCCGGATATTCATGAAGCGCTTGCAATGCAGGATTCCAATAGCGTACCGAGAAACTCCATACTTCAGACACTGGAAAAAGGTTATATGTATAAAGATAAGCTGCTTAGACCGGCGAAAGTTGTCGTGAGCAAAGGAAAAAAAGAAAAAGAAAATATTAATGAGGAGGATATATAAAGATGGGAAAAGTGTTAGGAATAGATTTAGGAACCACTAACTCTTGCATGTCAATTATGGAGGGCGCAAAACCTAAGGTAATACCCAATGCAGAGGGCGGCAATACAACGCCGAGTATAGTGGCGTTTACCGACAAAGGAGAAATACTCGTAGGGCAATCTGCTAAAAGACAAGCTGTTACAAACCCTTTAAGAACAGTATCTTCAGTAAAAAGACTTATAGGCAGAAGGTACACATCCAAAGAGGTTCAAGATGCTAAAACAAGGCTGCCATATGAAATAATAGAGGATAAAAACGGTGGGTGCAAAGTTAAAATTGATTCGAAAGAATATAGCCCGCAGGAAATATCGGCAAAAATACTACAGAAATTAAAAGCGGATGCCGAAAGTTATCTTGGCGAAAAGATCACAGACGCCGTTATAACTGTTCCTGCATACTTTGACGATTCTCAAAGAAAAGCCACAAAAGACTCCGGTCAAATTGCAGGATTAAATGTATTAAGAATAATAAATGAGCCGACGGCATCATCTTTGGCCTTTGGACTTGATAAGGAAAAAGAAGGGAAAATCGCAGTATATGATTTAGGAGGAGGAACTTTTGATATATCGATACTTGAAATAGGCGATGGCGTATTTGAAGTTAAATCCACAAACGGAAACACTTTTTTGGGCGGCGATGATTTTGACAGAGCTATTATGGATTATGTAGTCAATGAATTTAAAAAAGACAGCGGCATAGACCTAAAACAAGACCCCATGGCGCTTCAAAGACTGAAAGAAGCTTCAGAAAAAGCAAAAATAGAACTATCCAGCGCAATGGAAACGGAAATTAATCTACCTTTTATTACGGCAGACGCATCGGGGCCAAAACATCTAACGATGAAATTCACAAGGGCAAAGTTTGAGCAGCTTGTAGAAGATCTTGTTAATAAAACAATGGAGCCGTGCAAAAAAGCGCTAAAAGATTCTAACTTATCATCATCTGATATTGATCATGTTATATTAGTGGGCGGAATGACAAGAATGCCGAAAATTATAGAATCTGTGAAAAATTTCTTCGGCAAAGAACCGAGAAAAGACATTAATCCTGATGAAGCCGTGGCATTGGGTGCCGCTGTACAGGGCGGCGTGCTGAAGGGAGATGTTAAGGACGTACTACTGCTTGATGTTACGCCTCTATCTTTGGGAATAGAAACGCTGGGCGGTGTTATGACAAAAGTTATTCCGAGAAACACCACAATACCCACAAGAAAATCTCAGGTTTTCACAACCGCTGAAGACAATCAGCCATCCGTTACAATTAATGTGCTGCAGGGTGAGCGTGAAATGTCAAGCGACAATAAAACGTTGGGAAGATTTGAACTTATGGGGATTATGCCTGCCCCGAGAGGTGTGCCTCAAATAGAAGTTACATTTGATATAGATGCAAACGGTATTTTGAATGTTGCCGCAAAAGATAAAGCCACAGGCAAAGAACAAACTATAAAGATAACAGGATCGTCTGGACTGAACGAGGAAGAAATAGATAAAATGGTCAAGGAAGCGGAGATGCACGCAGAAGAAGATAAAAAGAAAAAAGAGTTGATTGACGTGAAGAATAAAGCCGATTCTTTAGTCTATTCTACAGAAAAAAGTTTAAAGGATTTTAATGATAAGATTTCTGAAGATGAGAAAAAAAGCATAGAAGAATCAATAGAAAAAGCAAAAAAAACCGTAGAATCAGGAACAAAAGAAGAAATAGAAAAAGCCATGGAAGAGCTGGCAACAAAATCCCACAAGCTGGCAGAGGAAGCTTATAAAAAAGCACAAAGTGAACAAAAAGCTCAGGATGATTCGCAAAAACCAAAAGAAGAAGAGAAAGAAGAGGACGTTGTAGAAGCTGAGGTTGAAGAAGAGGGAAAAGAAGAGAAGTAAGCAGTTAAATTAAAATTAGATAATTGCAGAAGCAGGCATATATATGCCTGCTTCTGCTGTATGTAAGGTGTATGAATGAAGGATTATTATGATGTGCTGGGCGTGGATAAAAATATAACTCAGGAAGATCTGAAGAAAGTATATAGAAAATTAGCCGTTAAATATCATCCTGATAGAAATCCCGGCAACAACAAAGCCGAGGAAAAGTTTAAAGAAATTAATGAGGCATATTCCATTTTATCGGATGAATCAAAAAGAGCGCAGTATGACCAATTCGGAAGTGTCGGCGATATGGGCAACTTTTCCGGATTCGGAAATTTTGGATCAACCACAGTTGAAGATATATTTGACGGATTTTCAAGCGTGTTTGGAGATGTGTTCGGCGACTTTCAATCTCGAAACAGCAGAAAAAGACAGCAGAAAGGCGAAGATACACGACTTAATTTAACAATCGACTTTAAAGAAGCTGTATTCGGAGCAGAAAAAGAGATAGAAATAAAAATTAGAAAAATATGTCCTGACTGCGGTGGAACAGGCGCGGAGGAAAGCGGAATACAAACGTGTCCATACTGCAAAGGAAGGGGAGAAGTTGAATATTCGCAAGGCTTTTTTTCAGTTAGAAAAACATGTCAGCACTGCTCCGGAACCGGAAAGATTATAACCAAAGCGTGTAAAAGATGTTCAGGCAGCGGATATATATATGAAAAAGAAAAGTTAAAAATTAAAATACCTTTAGGTATAGATGACGGCAACATTATAAAGGTTTCAAATAAAGGTAACGAGGGATATAACGGCGGACCGAATGGTGATTTATACATATATATTTCTGTCAGGGGAAATGATCTATTCAAAAGGGACGGGAGGAATATACTGTTAAATTTACCCATATCAATTACACAGGCTGCTCTCGGTGCTATAATAAAAGTGCCTACAATATGGGGAGAGGAGGAGCTATCAATACCGCCCGGAACACAGAATAACCGTCAATTTATTATAAAACACAAAGGTGTTGAGTTATCCGGAGCCCGCGGAGACCAGGTAGTAACAATAAACGTAAAAATACCTACTGCTATAAATCAAAAACAAAAGGAAATACTCGAAGAATTCGCCAAGGAATCGGGCGAAGACCTAACATATAAAGATTCTATTATAGATAAATTCAAAAACATATTTAAATGAGCATAGAGATATTCCTTTTACCGATAGTCGGCGCCCTTATAGGCTATGTAACGAACTACATAGCCATAAAGATGCTTTTCTTACCAAAAAAACCCCATTTTTTGTTTGGATTTAAAGTTCCTTTTACGCCTGGCCTTATACCTAAAAAAAGAAAATATATAATAGAGAGAATTTCACATGTTATATCAAGCAAAATTATAGATAAAAAAGAAATAATAAAGCATATCTATAAAAAAAAGAACAGGGCGTTTCTATATGAATTTGCAGATAAAATCGTAAATACACTTCTACTGAGAAAAATATCATCTT
>CAZOGA010000091.1:0-5175 GCA_964579095.1 uncultured Desulfurellales bacterium | reverse complement strand
TATATAAAAGTTGCAGGTGAACTTAAAACAAAGCCCACCCAGCATAGTGTTAAGGAGCTTCAATCAATAGGAATTTCACCCAATATTATTGTATGCAGAACGGAAAAAAAACTAAATAATGACTTGAAAGAAAAGATATCTTTATTTTGTAATGTTGAAAAACGCGCTGTTATAACAGCTTTAGATGTTGACACGGTTTATGAAGTGCCTATAAGGTTTAAGCATGAGCTGCTTGATACAATTGTGCTGGAAAAATTAAATATAAAACCCAAAACAGAGATTGATCTATCGCAGTGGGAATCTATGGTCAAGAGCATAAAAAATCCAAAAGATGTTGTAACGATAGGATTTGTGGGTAAATATATAGGATTAAAAGAATCTTATAAAAGCCTTATAGAATCATTTATACACGCCGGCGCCTCGCTTAATATAAAAGTAAACTTAAAGTGGATAGAGTCTGAAGATCTGGAAAACGGCAATACGTCAGATCTGCTCAAAGATGTAGACGGTATATTAGTGCCCGGCGGATTTGGATCAAGAGGCATCGACGGGAAAGTTAACGCTATTAAATATGCAAGGGAAAACAATATACCGTTTTTAGGTATATGCCTCGGTATGCAGATGGCTGCTGTGGAATTCGCCCGAAATGTTATAGGCATTAAAGATGCTGATTCAGAAGAATTTTCTCCGAATACTGAAAATCCTATTATACACCTTGCCAAAAAGTGGGAAAAATCCGGTGAAATAATAGTGCGTGATGAATCAAGCGATAAAGGTGGAACTATGAGATTGGGGAGTTATCCGTGTAAGATACAGCGTCCTTCCGCCGCTTTTGATGTGTATAAAAAAACGCTTATTCATGAGAGGCACAGACATAGATTTGAATTTAACAATAAGTATCGGGAAATTTTTTTGAAAAATGGGTTTTCTATAAGCGGAGTAAGTCCCGATAACGAATTAGTGGAAATAGTTGAGCTTAAGGACCACATATTTTTTATGGGAGTTCAGTTTCACCCGGAATTTCAGTCGCGCCCGCTTAAACCAAGTCCTATAATTAAAGCTTTTGCTAAAAAAAGCTATGAATCAAAAAGAGCTAAAAAAAGAACTTGATGCCGGTAAGGTCAAAAATTTATATATCTTCTGCTCCGATGATTATTATTTAAAGAAAGTTTACTTAAACAGGATCCAAAAAGCTTTTTCTGATTCGGCTGATATAGACAAAATAGAATTATATACAGAAGATGATCTGTATATTTTAAATAGGCATATGAATGAAACACCGCTGTTTGGTAATTTAAAAAAAAGATTAATATACGCAAGACTGCATTTCCCGATTAAAGAAATTAATATAAAAGTTTCGAAAAATAGTGTTGCTGTAGTGGACGTTATGGATTGTAAAAGAATAAAAAATAATGACATTATTACATTTGATAAGCCCACAAAAGAGGAAGTTGCGAGATTCATAAAGTTTAAATTAAGCAGAAATAAGAAACTTTTCGACGATTACACGGTATCGCATATAACAATACTCTTTGGCGGTGCATCTACTACCGCATTAAATCTTTTTCTTGATAAACTGCTCTTATATTCAGAAGGAAGGGATGCTGTGACTAAAAACGATGTAGATGAATGTGCAGTCTACAAAAACAGTAAGCAGCCATTCGTTATTGTAGAGTATTTAAGAAATAAGGATGGAAAAATTATACCATACGTGGACGAAATATTAAATTCCGAAAATCCTCAGAAATTTTTGGCATCGTTGTCCACTATTGCTGTCAATGTATTAATAGCTTCAATATTTAACCCAAGTGATGCCGCTGATTTCGGCATTAAACCCTATATGTATAATAATTATTATGCTGTGTATAGGTCAATAGGAAACAGAAAAGTCAATGAATTAATTATTTTGATGTATGATCTGGATGTAATCTTTAAAACATCATCTCCGAATGCATTTAGAGAATTATTAAAAGTTAGACTTTTTAACTGGCTATATGAAAAATAATCCCCGTTTTATGTTAAAAGCAAATTTGTTCTGCGTGTCTTAAAATTTCCGAGAAGGTTTTTTTATGCTGTATAAGTTTACGGAAGTGTTCATTGCAATATTATATAGACTTAAAATTTTCTTGATTTATACAAAAATTTATAATATGTTCAATATATTGAAAAAGCTTTTTAGGAGGTAGTAATTATGAGAAATACATTAGTTAAGATACCATTTCCGACAAACGAGCCGATATACTCGTATGCTCCGGGAACACATGAAAGAGAATTGCTTAAAAATGCATTGGAAGATGTTAAGGCAAAACAAATTGAAATATCGCTGATTATAGACGGCAAAGAGGTAAAAACAGGTAACACTCAGGAAATTACCGCTCCTCATGACCACAAAATGAAACTTGGCGTTTATCACAGGGCATCTTCAGATAATGTAAAAGAGGCAATAGATTCTGCAATGAAGGCTTCTACACTATGGAGAAAATATGATTGGGTTGACAGGGCAGCTATTTTCCTAAAAGCTGCTGAGTTGCTGAGCGGTAAATACAGATATTTAATGAATGCGGTTACAATGCTGTCACTGAGCAAAAATGCATTTCAGGCAGAGATAGACTCGGCATGTGAACTGATAGATTTTCTAAGATTCAACCTCTATTATATGCAGCAGATCTTTGCCGACCAGCCGTATTCTCCTAAAGGAATGTGGAATATGATGCAGTACAGGCCGCTTGAAGGATTTGTTTTTGCAGTTCCGCCTTTTAATTTTGTTTCAATAGCAGGCAATTTGCCTACCGCACCTGCAATGATGGGAAATGTTGTACTGTGGAAACCTGCATCAAGTTCCGTATATGCGCCCTATATTTTTATGAAAATTTTGCAGGAAGCCGGTTTGCCTGACGGAGTTATAAACTTTATTCCCGGAAAAGGCTCTGATATAGGGAAAACGGTTTTAAAATCACAACATTTTGCAGGATTGCATTTTACAGGCAGTGTAAGCACATTTCATTATATGTGGAAAACAATAGGGGAAAATATAAGCAGCTATAACTCATATCCGAGAATAGTAGGGGAAACTGGCGGTAAAGACTATATATTTGCTCATAGTTCAGCCGATAAGAAACAGTTAATTACGGCAATCATTAGAGGCTCATATGAATATCAGGGACAAAAATGTTCTGCTGTTTCAAGAGCTTACCTGCCGCGAACTGTTTGGAAAGAAGTTGAGAGTGAATTAATAGAAAATATAAATAGTATAAAGATGGGTTCGGTTGAGGACTTCAGAAACTTTGTGAATGCCGTTATAGACAGAGAGGCTTATGAAAAAATTACTAAATATATAGATTATGCAAAAAAATCCGAAGATGCCGAAATATTGACGGGCGGCAATTATGATGATTCGAATGGATATTTTATTGAACCGACTGTTATATTGACAAAAAATCCCAATTTTAAAACGATGGAAGAGGAAATATTTGGTCCGGTTGTTACAATATATGTATATAAGGATGAAGAATATGAAGAGACACTGCACTTATGCGATAGAACAAGCCCTTACGGTTTGACAGGTGCAATATTTGCCAATGACAGAGGTGCCGTTAGGCTTGCTATGGATATTCTGGAAGGCAATGCAGGAAACTTTTATATAAACGATAAACCCACAGGCGCTGTTGTAGGGCAGCAGCCGTTTGGCGGTTCACGGGCAAGCGGAACCAATGATAAGGCCGGAAGTTATTTAAATCTTGTAAGATGGGTAGCACCGAGGGCTATCAAGGAAACATTCAGTCCTGCAGAATCATTTGAATATCCGTTTATGAAAAAAAAATAGTGATATAAGGTAAAAACTGAAGCAGCACCCTGGCATAACCAATCAGCAATGCAGGGGTGTACTGTTAAATAGGTTTTATTTTCTTTGAATATATTCTGTATGTTTTGTAATACTCTGTATTTATCTTTGAAACTATAGGTTTAATAATGTCTTCGTTATCTTCTAAAATCCAGGAGAGTTCGCCGCCTCTGCCGCCTCTTTTTTCAACTATGCCAAAACTGCTTATGTACAAAAGCAGATCAACTCCTATATGTCTATATTCGGGCAGAACACCCAATGTGATAAGTCTGTAGTTATCTATTTTTTTCATCTTATAAAGCATCCGCAGAGCGTTAAAGGGTGTAATTTTCCCGTTTGCATATTTCAGCATTTGGTTAAAATCCGGTATAATCGCAGAAAAACCGCATGGTTTTGAATCTTTTTCCGCTATTATAACTAATTCTTCCGGTATAATGGTTTTAAAATCTTCAGTGCCGAACTCAAATTCCTCTTTTTCAACAGGCACAAATCCCCAATTGTCACTCCATGCCTTATTGTAGATTTCTCTTAATACCTCAATATCGCGGTCAAAATGTTTTTTAGAAAAATTTCTCAAAGCTATCCCGTGCTTTTTCTTAACATAGTTTGCAAGTTTTGTAAGATATTTTTTCGGCTTATTCGCCGTAGATAGGTAGAAGGCAAGCAGATCTTTGTCTTTTTTAAAGCCATATTTTTCAGATAGTTCCAGGTAATATCTTCTATTATACGGCATCATAAAAACAGGTTCTTGATAGAATCCCTTATATAGGAAACCGCAGGTGTCGTTCATAGAAGGATTCATAGGACCACGCATAACATTCATTCCATTTTCAAAAAGATATTTTTCTGCTGCTTCAAATAATTTGTTCGATATTTCATAGTTATCAATACTCTCAAAAAAGCCGAAGAAACCAACCTTGTCTTTATGTTTTTTATTGTGATTACCATTAATTATGGCAGCTATTCTGCCTACAGGCGTACCATTTTCATACGCTATAAACAATTTTCTTGAGGAATTTTTATAAAATGGGTTTTTTTTATCATCTATAAGTTTTTTTTCCTCTTTAATAAGAGGGGGAACAAATAATTTATCACCTTTATATATAAAGGTTTGAATTTTTATAAACAGATCCAGATCTTCGGTTTCTTTTATATCTATCATATAACGTTTAGTTCTTTGCCAACCTCATTCATCTGCTTGAGCGCATAATCTATCTGCTTAAACGTATGCGTAGCCATCAAACTTAAACGTATCAGCGCCTGATTTTTAGGAACTGCCGGAGACACCACGGGATTGACAAACACACCTCTGTCAAATAACATTTTTCTCATCA
>CAZOGA010000090.1:0-5193 GCA_964579095.1 uncultured Desulfurellales bacterium | reverse complement strand
CAATGGCCAAAATATTGTAAATGAAGCTGGACTAAGGGAAAAAGGATAAAATGTCATACGGTTTTGTTTAATTATTGCTGGTGCAGAGAAACTGCCTTGGCGCATCGCTGCAGTATCCGGCGTTCTCTCTTTTTGCAAAAGGTAATTTAAGATGTGTAAGATTAACAGATAATTTGAATTTTCATTTGTAATTTTCATTCATTAGTATATAATATTTAGATGAATATTTTTGAACGGGGGGAGAGGTTAAATGGCGACAGTTGAGCTAAATATGGAAAATTTGAACAGTTCTGTAGAAAATAGCAAAATTCTTTTAATTGATTTTTGGGCGGAATGGTGCGCACCATGTAAAATGTTCGGGCCTATATTTGAAAAAGCTTCCGAAAAATATCCCGATATAGTATTTGCAAAGTGCAACACCGAGGAGCAGCAGGGAGTAGCGGCAGCTTTTGGAATAATGTCTATTCCCACGCTGGCTATTTTCAGAGAGAAAATACTTGTTTTTAAAGACGCGGGTGCTCTACCGGAACCTGCTTTAGAAAATCTTATTTCTCAGGTTAAAGAGCTGGATATGGATGATGTTAGAAAAAAGGTGGAAGAGCAGAATAAAAAATCTGCAGCTGCAGGATCGAATAGTTAAAATAATTTTTAAGTTGTAGAGGCTCAAATCTTCGGCAAACAATATGTCGTGTTTTGAGCCTCTATTTATATTTTTTTATTGTCGCAAAAGTGTCGTAATATGCTATTCCGGTGCATGAATCTGTAGGAAGGCTCTTAATTATTTTATTGGGATGTCCGTTATTCAATTTTCTGTTCTTGTAGATCATTATTATATTATGATTGACCATATCAGAAATTCTGCATATGCCGGCAATAGAACCTGTTTCATTTTCCAAAATGATTTTATCACCGTCTGAAATATCGCTATCTTCAGCGATTTTTTCAGAAATATATATAAAATTATCCTTATTCTTTGTATATATGCTGTTTTGTGAATTCAGATAAAAATAGTTTGATGATGTAATAATTCGATACATATTCTTATTAGCTTTCGGGTATTTCAGCATCAGTTTCTTATCTATAAAAGTTCTTTTATGGTGTTTTCTTTTAAAATGTATGTCATCTGCATTTTTTATTTTTATACCAAGGCTCATAAGCTGCGATAGTTTTTTTATCACATCTATATCCGATGGAAATTTATTTGAAAAATTTTCTCTTTTCGCATCAACATTAAAAAAATAGCTTCCCTGAGCATCAGCCTGCGTGAACATACCGCCTACCTTAATAAAAAAATCTGCATATTGAGCAGTCTGTGTTATGTTTGTATCCACTACAATCAACGGTGTACTTTTCAGAGCATCTTCCCATATGCCGCTCTCGGGATATGTTATAACGGGATTGCCGGCCACAACGACAATGATATCAAAAAAATGATCCTTCAAATATTGAACAATTTTAGCTATATTTATTTTATGTTTTTTATTTATAATCAACTCCTCAAAATTTTCTAAAGATGGACGCCCGTAATAGAGGTTGTCAATGTTATGTGTATAATAAGCCAGTCTGTCAATCCACTGCACCGTATTTTTCCCATTTGTATATCTCTGCAGCCCCGTTCCTATAATAAATGATGTGCCGGAATCGATAATATTGTCGCATAAATATAAGAAATCATCTTCTGCAATACCTATATGATTGATCAGTTCTTTATAGTCAATTCCTTTTATTAATCCTTTCTTAGATAAAACGGCAGCAATGAGCAAGCCGTCCGATGCAGGTTCTATTCTTATATATCTATCCGCAATTCGGGATGTTTTTGTTTTTATCGGGTCTATATATATGATTGTTTTACGGTTTTGTTTCAGCTTCTTTAGATACAAAAAAAGATGCCTGCTTGTCGTATATACATTTTTTCCAAATAAAATAATGCTTTTTGACATTTGTAAATTTTCAATATTCGGATTCATGCATATACCGAAATCTTCTAACTGCGCAGAAATACCTGTTTCATCACAAGGACTGCCGTCAATAAAATAACAGTTTTTAAAATGAGAAAACAAGAGATCCCAATATCCCATGTTGTAGCCCAAAGAACCGGAACCTCTCAAAAATAAAATTTTTTTATGACCATTTTTCGATAAAAACAGAGCAGTTTTTTTTAAAATAGAATCATCATCTTGAAAATATCTAACGCCATTTTCCATCAGATAGGACCTATCCGTTGTTAATATTTCCCTTCTATAAAAACCCTTTAATTTTCCGCAGACAGATGCAATTTGTGTAGATTTTCTCACACACGGTACTATTTTTCCATCTTTGCTGATATCAAATTTGCATAAATCAGGACAGTCTTTTGAACAGAACTGTTTCATTGATATTCCTTTTGCCTTATAAAATTATTCAAATCGGTTGGGCTAATCAAGGCTGTTTGATAATTTCATATATATCCGAAGGGCTCACACCCTTTTGCTCTGCTATATCTTTTAACGTCATATCCTGATTTACACTAAATCCGTGTGTGCTTAATTTTTTAATTGCCCTATCCAAATTTATGGAATATTTGCTTGAGAATTTCTTTAGACTCATACGCCCGACGCCTTTTGGAGAACTTTGTGCAGCCGATTCTCTTTTTATCGGCTTAATTATGTCGTATATTTTATCGGGCGATGTGTTGTTTTTAACTGCGATTTCTTTAAGCGTTTCCGATGTCGATTGGAATTTAATGTCGTGTTTTTTTAACAGCATAACAGCTCTGTCCAAATCCAGCCCCATTCTTCTGCAGACTATTTTTAAGCTTGACAACTCTGCGTGTCCAAACGGGGGCGCAGAGTATTTTTCAGACCAGCTTTTAGATATGTTGTTTCCAAAAACAACAACGCTTTTCATGGGTTCAACGTTGTAATATGTACCCGCCAAAACAAATAGGTTTATTATAAGTGCAATTAAAAAACTCGGCGTTATTACGACAAACTTTTTCAGCCTGTTTTTTAAATAATTTATAATGGGTTCCCAATTCAGATAAATATGTATTATGGATGCCAGAATGAACAAAAACGATGTAGTTGTGTGAAGATTATTGTAGTTGGTTTTTCCCAATCCTAACAGTGTCCAATTCGTCCAGTATGCTACCCTGCCTTCGGGTATTATATATAAAACTATGCCCGTTAAAGACATAAGTATGAAAGACAGCAGCATAGTTAAAGAAATGATTTTCCTGAAAAACATCAAAAGCCCCCTGTTAAATTTTCACCTGATTGAATTGTTTTGATTTAAAACTATTATTAAACTTATTTTCTAATATATCGGGTGTTTGTTTGTATATATGTACCTTCCGGAGCCGTGTCCTGCCATTGTTTTGCAAAAATTTTTCTCAGTTTATCTATTTGAGATGATTCTATATTTAATGCTGCGGCAACCTCTTTATAAAGCATTTCTCTATCAGCATTTTCTGCATTTACAAGTTTTTTAAGTGCTATTTTGTCTTTTAAGGAATTTGGCTGCTTGAAAATCTTTAAATATCCATCGGATTCTTCAGATAGATATCCATTTTTGTAATATGGCTTCATAATATCAAAGCGCTTTTTCATTGATTTTTTTATCTCTTTTATCTTTGCATTAGATACTTCAAAAGCCCTGTTTGCAGCGTATGCTTTTTCGATGAAAAATATGTTAAATGATTGAGGTTTTGTTTTTGCGGGTGCTTTATTGCTTCTTATCTCGTTTACAATTTCAGATGCCTTTTTCTGGGCTTCTTTAGCCGGAAAATAAATATTAACGGTTACACACGAATAAAGAAATAAAAGCATAAACATCCAAATAAAACTTGATTTTTTCATATCACCCAAACCTCCTTTAAAAATCATTCTTAATGTTAAACCTTTAAAAACGATTAGCCGCCAATTCCCTTTTCAAAATTCAAAATTTGGAATTCCTTATCACCCTCCCTTTTTTACACGTTTTATTCTATCAAGCATGTCGTCCCACGGTATATAGTTGTTTTTATTCATATTTATCACGTTTATACCGACCAAAAAACCTTTCTTAACAATATACTCCCTATTTCCATCTCTGTAAAGACCGTTAAGATAAAAAATTCCATTTTTGAGTTTTGCGTAAAATCCTATTTTTGAATAGGGAAATGTTTTAAAAAACGGTATAGCCATGCTTGTGTATCCGCCGCCTATTTTTGATATGCTGTTAACGGCTTTCAGTGTTATCTTTTTTGATGTTCCTTTCACCTTCTGGGTTCTGACAAGTACATTAAATGATAAAGGTTCTGTGAATTTAACAAGTGAAAGATTTTTTATGTAGCCTTCGATGAAGCCTGTTACCAATCCGAAATTTGTGTTTTGTGTTATATCTTCTAAGTTTATATGATTGAACGAAATGTCCGTTTTTAAAACCGGCAGTCTGAAAATGTTTTCCAAGTGCATGTTTTTTGCCGTAATAATCCCGTCAAAAGCATTTGCTTTGATAGCGCCGTGAAGATCAACCATGTCTTTATCCATCAGAATACGCTTAAATTTTCCGTTAATTCTGACCAATTTGTTGTGAAAATTGAAATTTGCGGCTGTTTTTAATTGTTTATTTTTTAAGTCAATATTTACAACCGAGGAATCAATATGAAAATTTCTTGCATTTATAGCCTTATAAACAATTTTAAGTCTATTATTTTTTGTGTATATTTTTGCATCAACGCCAAAAGAATATTTATCTACAGAGATATTATCAATTTTAAAGAATCCGTCTGATTTTTTTTCGCAATTATAGGCTATGGGAAGTTTCATAACAAGATTATGCGCTGTTTTATTTTTGATACTTATATTTTTTGCATTTAAGTTTAAGATTCCAAAAAAACCTCTGTTCTTAGGATTATATATACCATTGGCGTTAAATTTTCCGGACAATTTTATATATTCTAAAAATTGTGCGCTGTCTGCATAAGTATCCTGTATAAATGTTTTAAAAAATTGTTTTAGTGAGTTTGATAAGATGGAAAACTTAATATATTTTTTGTCTGTATATTCAATTTTCGATTGAAAGAGACTGCTCAGTGAAAATTCCGCTTTATGAACAGACCCGTTTTTTAATGCAAATTTTAGACTGTTTTTGCTGAAATCTATATACCATCTGTCAAAAGCTACAATTTCGCCTGACAAAACATTTCCTGCAATGTTATTGATGGAATTTAAA
>CAZOGA010000089.1:0-5213 GCA_964579095.1 uncultured Desulfurellales bacterium | reverse complement strand
TCTTTCGAAGCAATTGAAGCTTTTCTTATTTTTTTAACTATTTCACAAATAATTTGACCCAAAAAAGGATATTTTATTTTGAAGAATTCCTTCTCGTCAAAATAATCTCCCATTAAAAAAATATTTCTAGCTATATCCGGATATCTCTTTGACCACAGATATAGAGGTATATAAAAATGGTTATAAAATATATCATAACCTATCCAATTGGTATTGTTTCTTTTTTTTACAAAACTTCCAAAATCAACATACTGAGGTTTATTCATATTGAAAACCACATTGTATGCATGTCCATCCATAATCTCATACCCATATTTATTTGCTATTTTATTTACTTCTAAAATAACCATTGCAGCATCTTTAAGCATATCAAAAGACCATTCATATGGGTAGTTCCAATGACTTATATTTTCATGTTCAATAACTAAATCATATCCTTCTATTTTTACTTCTGATATCCAAGTTTTTGGAATTAGCTTTCTTTCATTCAATTCATCTATAACACCTGATGAAAACATATTTATTACTTCATCAACATATTCTTTATTAATAGCTCTTAAAACTCTGTTGTTATAAAACAACAAGCGTCCTCGCTTATCGATACTTAGTTCAACTGTCGCACATTTTGATTTATTTATTTTTTCCATTCCCATTATTATAACTCTTATTTTTGTTTTAATGGATTTAGCCAAGTTTTTAAATTAATTAAATTAAATATTGCTCTTGTTTGTAATATAAAATTAGTTCTAGTTTTTTTATAAAAAAAGTTAACAAAATAACTGGAAATTGAATATGAAATAATTGTTGAATAAGCAGCCCCTACTAAACCAAAATATTTTATAAAATATAAATTAAGTATTACATTAATTATAGCTCCGTAAATTAGTCTTAACCCAGCAATATTTTGTAAGTTTTCATTTATATAGTAACTCCACGAACCATTGCTCATGTATACAAATATTATTGACCATATATAAATTTTTAAAACTTCTACACTATTTTTATACTCAATACCATATAAGATTATTACAACATTTTTCGAGAAAAAAAATGTAAACATTGATATAACAAAAGCAATTTTAATTAAAAAATTATACAAAAGTTGAATCCTTTCTATATATAGTTCGTTATTTATCTTTTTAGCATTGATAATTGATGGAGCAAGTGAATTGGTTATCGCAACTGTTATAAATAACCATATATTACTCAACTTAACAGCTACAGATTTTTGGGAATGCACCCTCCAGGAATCAGGGAACAGATTATTCTTCATGAGTTCATTTATCATTCCACAATCAAACATATCTTTCACTTTTTCAACTGCATCCTCTTTAATTGCTCTAAATAGCCGATTCTTCCAAGTAAACAAGATGCCAATATCATTAGCAACCGACATTGAAACCAGCTCTATTTCGTTCTTGTAGATATAATTATTTGTCCGCTTGCTTGCCATCGCTTTTATTCTCCATTAAGAGTGACCTTTCTCCCAAATATTCAATCGCTCCGGTATATGTTATTTCCGGCCCCAGTGATTTCTTATGGCCATATCTAATGCCTCAGCGGCAAGCTCAGTCTTTGATTTGGAATCACGAAGAAAATAGTTTTCCAAAAATTCTTTTTGTTTCTTTAATCGTAACTTCGTCCACTGAACACGAAAAGCCACATCATTAACTATCCTCTTCAAAAGAGCCTTTAATTCATCTGTTGAGTAAACATATTCCGCTGCGTCTTCATAAACTTTGAAATTCTCCTCGTCATCCAAAATTACCGAAATGCCTGGCTTATCAAAAAGCATCGCCTCATACCCGAGTGTTGAAAATTTATAAATCAAAATATCGGCTGCATTCAATGCGTGATAAGGAAGCATTTTCTGGTCTATCAAATAAACATTAGGCATGGAATATTCCTCTATTATTTTCTCGAGGATGCCAGCGCAATGCGATGGATGTGGTTTTATCATTAAAGCAACCGATGGATTTTCCTTTGCAAAATCGAGCAAGGAGCAAGTACACCGAATTTGTTCTTGAGTTGTGAGATAACCTCTCATGACAGCATTGGAATCGAACAAGATATATATTCTAAAATGTGCAGGAATTTTCAGAAAAATGCGAGATTTGTCTGCATTATATTTCATTTTGAAACTTGGTATATGATCATGCCGACCTTGCCCTACAACAACGATACGCTCAGAGGCAAATCCAGACTGTTCTAGTGCCTCCTTTACAGACAGGGATGAGGCCAGAAACAAGTCAGTCGGGTCCTCCTGTGGGGCATATGGTTCAGCAATGCCAACAGCAGCCAACCAATAATTAAACAACAATGGTTTTTTATCTCGATTTAGGCTTTTCCATGTAATAATGCCTTCAGCAAGGGTTATTCCACCCCATAATTTGATAGCCACGGGCAGATGTTGTTTAAAATAGTTCCTTAATGCCGACCTCAATCTGTAACGCTGCCCCAATTCTGCCCAGACAAAATGGGCAACAGAATACCAAAGCAATTCGCCCAGATGAACACCATTATACCGCAGCATAGGATGCGATATAAAACGATTTTTGCATGATAACGCCTGTATCCATGTTCGAAAAACACGACATGATGTTGTCAACATATCCGATAGGGATATCCATTTTTCTAGTTCATCAGCGCGCAACCCCTTTTGGCGTATTTTAACCGCCCCGATTCTCGCATTCCAGCACTGCGCTATTGGATGATAGCCCATAGTTTCCATGCCTTTCATAAACGAAGCAACAATTTCTACATGCCTATCTGCAGAACTAAACATCTGAAAAACAATCTCATTGGAGTGATTATTAGTGCTGATCCCTTTATCGAACAATAGAGCTTTTGATATTATGGCTTTTAATATATGGTAGGGTTCATATGCCACCAACTTGATTAGCGCACCTATCTTAACTATCAATCTTTCAAAGCGGCAACAATAAATTTCCTGAACTGGTACATTCATGCTGCGTGCTGTATGAAGAAAAACATCATCTTCCCACGCATATCCTGGACCGCGTAACAAAATACTATTATTTATCTTGTAGTTATCCAAAAGATATAGATAAGAGCGGATTAAAAGCAGCAGATCTTGAATACGTTGTGTAGTTATACCGCCTTCACAATGGCGAATCCAAAAGAGTAGCTCTTTGGGAATGCCGTGTTGACCATCTCCGAGCGATTCTAACCAATTATTAATAACTTCGAGAAATCTGATCACGTCATCCGCAACGCGATAAAATGACTCCATTCGCTCGATCCAGCAGATCTCGTCTATCCACGGATGCTTTTTCGCCGCTTGATGAACCCTTGGGTCGTCTGACGCTAAGATATAGCGGCTTTGACGTTCAGGCTCAAAACGCAATAGCCTGCGCGCTGATTTTAGGTCCCGACAAATAATCACTACATTATTAGAAGCAGCCATCCGCCTACCTTTTTATCATCTGCAAACGTAGCTTTTCATAAATTGCAGTTCCTGCCTACTAAAGCTTCGCAAGGCAAAAAGCCCAGTAACATATGCAAAGATACCCAGGGCCAATTTCCCTCCAAGAAGAGTTATGGACGCGTTGCCTTGGGTCATTAATGAAAACCAGAACAACAGGCCGCACATAAGGAGAGATGCTCCGACAGATTTCAATATGATGACGCACTGAGAATCGATTGGCCATGCCTCCTTTTTTTTTATGATCTTGTTTACATATAAAAACGCAAGAAAATAGCTCGCAAGGGTTGTTACGGCAGCTATGATAATGTTCCTGAAAAAATATAGCAGTACTAGATTCGCCACCAGATTAAAAACTGCCGCGACAAAATTCATTTTAAACATAGCGTAGGTTTTCATGCGCACAAACAGGACGTTTGAAAGAATGATATTCAGCCCATAAAAAAGGGTCCCCAGAGCCACAATAGGTGTGACAAGATAGGCATTTTCAGCAACCTCACTATTAGCCAGAAGTGCCAGAATCGGTTTGCTAAGGACCATGCTCCCAAAAATAAAAGGTATTGCCAGAAGCAGGAATATCTTAATTGCGTAATTGAGCATCCTCTGAGCATCTTGCTCATCCCCATTATC
Source organism: uncultured Desulfurellales bacterium (assembly GCA_964579095.1). Lineage (GTDB taxonomy): Bacteria > Campylobacterota_A > Desulfurellia > Desulfurellales > Hippeaceae > CAJXLZ01. The sequence continues at coordinate 1,138 of CAZOGA010000089.1, read as the reverse complement.
TACGGCCTTTGATAAAAGCTGGGGAAGAGCTGTTCCCATTGCCTTAGGGATAAAAATAATAAGGGAGCCAAGCACGTAACCCGGATTGTAATATCCCACTGCAGAAACGGTCATATAAAACGCAATAAAATACCGGTCACTACCGGCTAGAATAAAATCAACGATAAAACCGAGGACAAGAGGAAATCCAAGTTTAATATCCGACACAAGCCCTTTGAGATTGTAAAACGAAAACTTGACACCAATTTCCCTGAAAATTATCCAAAAGCAAGGGGCTGCGATTAAAAAAGCGGAAATGGTTTGCGACATCACAAGGACATTTATGCTTATGTATCTATAGCAATAATAAAAAAGCAGGATAAGCCCGATGTGGATGTATGGGAAAGATAGAGTTGCCGCCGTCATATAATGTACCCTGGATGTATAACGAAAATAATCACTCCCCTGGGAGTAAAGGAAATAAGAAATCATATATATAGGTATTATCAGTACAGAGTATGAGATTTCATTTTTAAAAAAATGTATGTTCAGTTGCCTGTTGAAAAGAACCAAAAGCAAAGATAAAGACAATATCGAAAGCATTTGAAAAAAGAACTGGGGGTAAAAAAGTTCCCCACGGGTAGTCATTTCGCTGGTTGACGGTAAAAATCTCCTTGCCCTGAATCCGGCGCCAAAGGATGAAATCCCAAAAACAATGCCAAGAACCGACGATAGCAGCACAAATCCGCCATATACCGTAACGCCAACAGTCTTGATGATTATGGGCATAAGGATAATGCCCTTCATGTAGACCAGGATATGGCCTATGATAACTGTAGTATTATCTTTGATGAAAGATCGAGAGTATGATTTGGACATTAAGGAATGTTTTTAGCTTGTCGTCAGATTTCAACTTCTTGAAACACTCGTCATAATCGTATCGCATTTGCCAATCGCGGCGAGTTGTTTTTCATAAGCAGTATGCAATTCTGGAGAATCAAGGAACTGCCATTTTTGATGTCCGCCGGGTCTGCCTTTTGCCAGCCAGTACAAGTGATTGGATAGTGGATATCTTTGTATCTGTTTGATATAATTCATTTTTAGATTGCATTGAGTAAATAGCATCTCCAAAGTTTTTGCTGTATATAAAAACAGATGA
>CAZOGA010000088.1:0-5241 GCA_964579095.1 uncultured Desulfurellales bacterium | reverse complement strand
CTCATGAAAAATTCAATTATAACACTTCTCACAGCTCCTTTCACCGTTGAACCCGGTATATACACCCTATCATCAAGAGGATTTCTTATAAATTTTGATATAGGTGCGCGAAAAGCTCCTTCTTTCTTTATATATTTTAGAGCAGCGCTGCCCATATCGGAAGAATAGTTATAACAGCCTTCGGAGTTATTTCTCAAAAACTCCATCAGCGCCATATTCGTCTGAGTGTTTGTTTTTGTGAGTCTTAGAAATTGTTCATATTTACCTTCTTTAATAACTTTTTCTAAAAATTGTGATTGATCTATGATATTGAGTTTGTTGTTTAATATAGCATAATCTGTTGGATAATACTCTTCACCACAGCCTATATGCACAGGAGTCATAACCGAAAATTCTACATTAAAATGTTGATACATCTATTCCTCCACATTAACAAATAACGGTATCATAAAAGCATTATGATAATGCCCTTTAAAGTTTGATAGCTCAAGCCCCTTGCCGTATATTTCTTTTATTTGTTTTACTTTGAAAACTGATCCGGATTTAAAAAGAATAACAGGATTTTTAAATGGGTTTTTAAACACCAGTTCCTCAGAATGTTTACCGAATTTTGTAAATGTTTTGCCAAATAGAATTTCGCAGTTTTCATCGTATATGCCGCTCGATAGATTGATAAAAGCATTTGTTTGTCTTGCCTCTAATATGCTCGGGTTCTCTTCAATATTAACAAGTTTAAACCTGCCTTTCCCCGTAGATTTATCTTTGCCGAACCCGAATGAACCTATCTCATCAAAAATTTCCTCAATTTCATCTTTGATTATCTTATTTTCATCGTATTTTGCATATATATCCACATTTATAGAACTGTCAAAAAAGGTCTCTTCCGTTGAATACAGGCCCTCTTCAGTTGTATTGCTTATTCTATTTATGCTGTTTCTTATAAATTTCTGACTTTTAACCCTTTTATCTGATTCACAGTTCATAAAAGGATATATGCTGAAAAAATTAATACTGCTTTCATTAAGCCACTCATCATCAAGCTTTACATACCTTGCAGATTTCACATCTTTCATTTTTTCATAGTATTTTTCTCCGATATTATCCTTAATTTTACTTAAAGACTGCGGTTTAAGTATCGGTATTGATATAGTGTTTTCTAAAAATCCGTCTGAAAATACCACAAATGGCTGCGTTTCAAACCCTTTCAATGCATCTGTTAATCTATCTTCTCCATATTTATACCTATACCACCAGGCAAATTGACCAAAAATGGTATCGCTCTGCATCAGCGAAGCAACCGGAGAAATAAAATTAATAGTTATCTTTAGCGACTTCATTTTTGCAAAACCCATTTATCGAAAGCATTCTTTATTATATCTTCTTCATCCAAATCATACTGTTTCCCATTAATCTCAACTTTATCGAATTTGATTCTCCCATATCCCCTTGAACCTGAACCGCCCAGAGCATCAAATTCCAGAAGTTTCAATCCTTTCAACAAAAGATTTAAATTGTCTTCGTCCTCTTTTCCGTCATCGTCCATATCATAAATTCTGTATGCCAACTCAAAGTTAAACACAGCACCTGAGGGCACACGCTCCATCTTTCTCGGCCCGGCACCGGAAGCAGTGCCTTTTATTCTATCTATGGAAACCTCTGTTTTTTCCTCAGTAAGAGCCCCCTTTTCTAACATTTCTTTGGCTTTATTCTTATCCAAAAAAGAATCAGAAAAACTAACACGCGTAGGCCCGCCATTATATTCTTTCTCGTTAGCTCCGTTGCCGAAGATTCGTGCTATAGGGTCGCTGCCATCTTTTGTCGACCATGGTTTTCCATCATCACTAATTCTGCCTGTCGCCCACTCAAGCAGAGTCCTGACTTTACCCTTTAAAGAAGAGCCCGGTATATAGGGCTTATTTGTTAAAGGGTCTTTTACAACAGGTGTATCAATACCGCCAATATGAATTTCATCACTGCTTGCTCCAATATGAAGACCGGTTTTTAGGATTATCTGCCCGTTTATTTTTTTAATCTCTTTTAACTTCATTTTTATCACCTCTTAAATTAATCTTTACTGACATATTGATTTGAATAAGCTACTACAGCTTCAAATAGCTGGCAGAATACCTTAAAATCTTTAAAATCATTTACGCCTTTTAAGTTTTCTTCTATAAATTCTTTAAACTTTGTTGTAATTTTGTCTCTGCCTATAGAGTAAGCAGCTTTGGATATTGTCATATTTATATAAGGCAGTTGTTTTCTAAATTCGTCATTCTGATTATCAGCATTTTCAACCAAAGTTCTATATCTCAATATCTCGTCAAAAAATTTTCTTATCTGAGACTTTGAATTTGACCTTCTTTTTGGCCTTGGTCTTCTATTGCCGGCGTTATATTCTTCAATCTCACCAAGTTTCTTAGCCCAATTTTCAGCCACTGTTGTGAAAAGGTCTTTCTTTACAATATCTCTGTTTCCATCTTCGAAATATTTCATCCTCTCCTCCTGTAAATATAGTTGCTCAAAGGCACAATAAAGTCGCCTCTATATCTTTCAAAATAATCAACAAACTGATTAAGAAAATTTCCTATTATCTCTTTTCTCTTTTGCTTTTCTGCTCCACTCCCAACATTTCTGTATGTTTGATAAACAAACAGCGGTTTCCACATAAGGTCTCTGACATTGCTGCCCTTTTTTGCTTTTTCCGACATATTGGCAAACTTTAACAAATTATATCTATAGCTGTCGGAAACTTTATCCTTAAAATAACCTTCCAAATCTATTTTCATCATTTCTTTAAATGTATCCCATTCAAGCACCCTCCCAAACAGTCCAACCCTGTTCCTGCCGCTGCTCTTTGCCCCTTTTAATATCTCTTCGGCAGATTCAGCCATTTGATATACAGGTATCTTAGATTTTGCCATATACACACCAGCCGATATATGGATATCCGGGTTTTTCGCATACTCTTTAATGTGATTGTTTATATCTATGGATAAATCAATAATTTGGTTAAAAGGACCAATCAAAAACAGATCATCTCCTCCGGCAAAAACCGTATAAACAGATTTATACTTTTCTTTTAATATATGCTGCAGCCATCCCGTAAAGAAAAAATCAATCATTCTTGAAAGCGAGGCAATCTTGGAAATCGTCTCTTTTCCTTTAAATCCGTGGACAAACAGCTTGCCCAAACTGTCCAAATCCGCTTTTAAAATACCAAGGAATACGGAACCTTTATGTTCAGGACTGTTATAATATTTCACATCCTCAGCTATATATGAAAACGGTTTAACGCTGCCTGCGTCTATATCTTCATTATCTTTTATGTCTTTATATCTCTCTTCAACCTCATTTTCCTTTATAATAGGCACATAACTTGATATTCTGTTTTTTGAAAACCCCCGAAATTCGCTGTCCGTATTCAAATCAAAACATAAAAGCGCGTTGTCTGATTTCTTGAAGTCGGCATACAGCCCATCAACAACATAAAATTTTCCGCTTGTTCCTATACTTAAAAGTTCTGATTTAACCAATTTCTCGCCAATCTCTTTAAAGCTTCTGCAATGTTTGCAAACAGGCATATCTGCAATTGCAGCATCGGCAGGAAATTTTCCGCATATCTGGCAAATGCCGTTATCTTTCACATTTTCCAAATAATCATCAAACACAAACTGTTTAATATTTGGTTTCAGTTTTAGTTCTTCAAGTATCAAAGCCAACTCTTCAATCTTTTTTGAAAATCCGCCCATTTGAAAATCAGAATCCGACGCTTTGACATAACCTATAACAAACTGCACCTCTCCATAGCTTTGTTCAAATATTTCATCGTTTATTTTATTTTTTGTCTCTTCAAGAATATCTATATTGTTCTTTGTATTTGGAGCAAGCAGCATAAATTTACCGCCGGCGTTCATAATAATAGCAGCCTTTGTCAAACTTAGATTCTTGCATATATCATAGGCAGCTAAATCGGTGGCAATTGATACATAAAATGATTTGGCCCTCAGAATTTTAGCTGCAAATTTGTTTGATTCACCCATCTTTGAAAAAATAAAGTTTTGAATGCCGGAAAAATCACCTTGTATGAGCAGAAAATTATCTTCGTGGGGCTGTTTTACAAGGTTGAAAGATAGGCTGTTGTTATACTTGTGAAATCCGTATAAAGCCTGAGCAATAGCTGCTGTAGTTTTAGAATGATCAAACAGCGATATGTTTGGATATGTCTTAAAAGATGAGGATGGAACACACCACGCATACATCTCATAAACACTCTGAACAGCATCGTAAAAAGCATCAAAATGAAGGTTTCTACTTATCTTTTCTATATCTTTAGAAAGACCTTTCCATAGCAATTTATATTTTTCTACAGACTCGTTTTTGGAATATTTTATATTTTCAGGAACAATATCAAAATCAAGCTTTCTAAGAGGATAATGGTATTCATCTATCTCAGCATTGAAGCCAACCTCAGAAAAAATTGATACGAGCTTTGCTTTTTTGTAATTTTCGCTTGCCCCGCTATCTTCTCTCTCGAAACCGCTTGATAACCTGTCTGCTTTTTTAATAATCTCAACAAAAGGATCATCTGTGTCTCTTTTGTGGTGATAAGAAGCTACATTGACTATGTTAGGTTCCGATTTTATATCAAAATCCTTTACAAACTTATCAAGAAACTCTGCCGTATGCGCAGCATGTATATGAGAAGGATGATTATTATATTCAGGACAATAACTCCGATTATAATCATTTTTTATTTCTTTCTCGGCTCTTTGTCTGATTTTCCCAATATCATGTAAAAGTCCTGCAAGGCTTATAAGTTCATAACTGTTTAAATCCATTTTACCCTCCTATTCTCGAAGAAAAACTCTCAGCAAATTTTTATATTTTTTTAAACTTCACTTAAGCTAAAACTTCCAATACCATTTGTCAAATGAAAAAGTCGTTTATTATTGAATTTTCTAAATCTCCCACCCTTTTTAACAAACCTTCACTTTGCTTATCCAAAGGATAAATATATATTTTATCATTCTCATCTTTAATTTTCTTCTTCAGCAAAGCTATAAATTTATTATATTCTCTTGGCCTTACATCAACCTCAAAAACAGAAAATTGCGTCCTTATGCCGAATTCAAATAAAAATCTTGAGAGCTTTGTTCTTATTCTTGTGTTGTGTATATCCTAAATAACAACAAATTTTTCCACTCTGCCTTTTGATGCTGCAAACCTGATGGTAGGTGTGGT
>CAZOGA010000087.1:0-5337 GCA_964579095.1 uncultured Desulfurellales bacterium | reverse complement strand
TTCCACCACCTCGGCAAAAGCATAAAAAATATACCGTTTTTTAATCTATTGTCAAGAAGCTATATCAAACAAATCTTTTATTCAGTCTTTCCCATCTTTTCTCAATATTCTTATTTATAGTGTCAATCTGCTCATCTGTTATGTGCTTGAATCTTCCCTGCAGAGATAGGTATTCTCTGATATCGGAGAATTTTGGCTTTTTGGAGAGCTTATATTCGCCGTCTTCAATTTCATATAGAGGAAATATCCCTGTTTCCACAGATAGCTTTGATATATTGACTGTTTGATCTTCTCTTGATTTATGTCCCGGAGGACACGGCGAGAAAAGATGAATAAGTTTGAATCCTCTTGTATTTTTAGCCTTGTCGAATTTTTTTATTAAATCTTTTGGATAAGCCAGAGTCGCAGACGCAATATACGGCACCTCATGCGCTGCCACAATCTCCATTAAATTTTTCTTAGGTCTAACTTTGGTATACGGCGAAGGCGTTGTTGTGGTCTCTGCGCCGAATGGCGTTGCCGAACTTCTCTGCACTCCCGTATTCATATAAGCCTCGTTATCATAACATACATAAATTATATCTTCATTACGTTCCGCAGCACCGCTCAGCGCCTGCAGTCCTATATCAAACGTTCCGCCGTCTCCTGCCCATCCCATAACGGTTATATCATTTTTGCCCTGTCTGTCGAGCGACGCCTTAATGCCGCTTGCAACAGCCGCGGTCGTCTCAAATGCCGTATGAAACACAGGAACCCCCGCATAATTTTTGCCGAGCGGTCCGTTTATAACAGTCCAGCAGCATGCAGGAATTACAATCATCGTTCTTCTTCCCAACGCTTTAAGCGCCAATCTCATAGATAAAGATGCGCCGCATCCCGGACATGCCAGATGATTCGGCAGCAATATCTCTTCTCTGTTTATATTTTTCATAGTTCTGCTCCGATGATAGAATCTTCTTTTATTGTGCCGTTTACGACATCTCTAACGGCTCTTGCCATATCATCATCCGTGACATCAAACCCGCCGAGACCGCAGACAAAACCTATCACATTAGATAATCCCAATCCGCCTGCAATCTCGTCCTTTATTATGCCGCCTTTGCCGTGTGATATATTTCTGTCGAAAACAACAATATGTTTCGCTCCGCCGAGGGCTTTCCGCAGATCTTCCTTTGGAAACGGTCTGAGGATGTGCAGATTAACAAGTTTGCAGCTTATCCCCTCTCTATTCAGTTTATCCACAGTTAAATGCGCCGTCTCTGCTAATGTCCCTATTGTAACTACGATGACCTCAGCATTATCATTGCCGTAAATATCTATTGAGGAATAATTTCTACCGTATAATCTATTAAATTCGCCCATTATTTCTTTAATAATTTTAATACTTGACACCATATCCTTATGCTGCGCAGCTTTAATCCTCATATAATCGTTCGGAAATGCCAGAGCACCGAAAGCCTCCGGCTTGTCTGCATCCATAACCTTTCTTGTCTCTTTAATTTTGATAAAATCACCGATCTCTTCATCATCAAAAATTCTGACGGGCTCTTTTGTGTGCGTCAGCAGGAATCCGTCCATACATATCATAGCAGGAAAGAGCACCTTTTCCGCTATTCTGAATCCCATTATCGTGAAATCGTACGCTTCCTGCGCATTGGATACATAAATCTGTATCCATCCGGTATCACGCTGAGATAAAGAATCCGTATCCTCAGCCCAAATACTCCACGGCGACGCGACAGCTCTGTTTGCGTTTGCCATAACAATAGGCAGCCTCGCCCCGCTTGCCCAATGCAGAACCTCGTGCATCAAAAGCAGTCCCTGCGAACTCGTTGCGGTAAAAACACGGGAACCTGAAACAGAAGCCCCAATCGCCGCTGCCATAGCCGAGTGCTCTGACTCCACTTTGATAAATGTTGTATTAATTGCACCATCGGCGATATAGTTTGCTATCTTTTCTATAATAGAAGTTTGGGGCGTTATAGGATATGCACTGACCACATCAACAAAACTTTGTTTGACGGCAAGAGCCACAGCATCATTTCCGCCGAGCATAATATTTTTACTCATAACTCCCTCACTGAATCATAGGCGATTTTGCCGGCCTCTATGTTTATATCTGCGTTTCTGCCTAATTTTTCTTTTATGGCTTTAGATAGACTATCAAACGAATAATCGCCCATAACCCTGCAGAATGCACCGAGCAGTGCCGTGTTTATAATGGGTATTGCAGGCGTGCCGAGTTTAAGCGACATAGCTATGGAGTTGGCATCAACAGCAAATATTTTGGCAGGTGAATTGTTTTTTTCTATGCTGCCGCCGATATTTAGCAGAGCAGTGCCGTTATTTTTGACCTTAACAAGATTAATAAGGCTCATATTGAACACTATGACCGCATCGGGCTGTGCAACAGCATATCTATTGTATATCTTTTTTTTGCTGACCCTAATGTATGCATTGGACGGCGATCCTCTTCGCTCCGCGCCGTATGACGGCATAAATTGGGCAAAATTTCCCTCATGAAAATAGGCGTTGGCAAGCATTTCGCCAGCCATAACAATGCCTTGACCGCCCCTTCCGTGTAATCCTATTTCTTTCATAAACTAAGACTCCTAACAATTCAAAATCTTAGCGCGATACTATAATAAATTGCATATTTTTGCAAATATATTACTTTTCGACAGGTCAAAGAAACCCTTGTTATCACCTACGAGGTGATAACAAGGGTTTCTTATAATCCGATATTGTATTTCTCAAGTTTATATCTAAATGAGCGGAATGTTATGCCGAGCATTTCCGCAGCTTTTGTTTTTACACCGCCGCTTTTGCGCAGAGCATCCACAATAAGTTTCTTTTCATAACTCGAAATTTTATCGTCAATGCCGGAAAAAGCATTTTCATCGCCAAACTTGACATAATCCGGCAGATCTTCATACATTATCACCTCGTCGCCCATAACAGCAGCCGTTGTCAATATATTTTTCAGTTCCCTCACATTTCCGGGATAATCGTAGAGTAACAGCGCCTTTAATGCTCCGGATGAAAGTGCGTAGTTTTTGCTGCCCTCAGTCCGGATTTTATTCAGGATATGTTTTGCAAGAACGGGAATATCTTCTTTTCTGTTACGCAGCGGCGGCAGCTCAATAGAAAAAATTGAGATTCTATAAAATAAATCCGATCTGAATTTTTCAGAATCCACAAGACTTTTCAAATCCTTATTTGTTGCCGATATAACCCGCGCATCTACTTTTTTTAAGGTATTTCCGCCCAATCTTCTAACTTCCGAATCTTCAAGAAATCTCAGCATTTTAGATTGGATATCGATGGACATATCCCCAATTTCATCAAGAAAAATAGTTCCGCCGTCCGCTTCTTCCAAGAGCCCTTTTTTTGATTTGACTGCGCCTGAAAATGCGCCGCTTTCATATCCGAAAAGTTCGCTCTCCAACAGATTTTCAGGGATTGCAGCACAGTTTATGGCAATAAATTTTCCTTTTCGCAGGCTTGTTTTATGGATGGTTCTTGCGCATAGTTCTTTGCCGGTTCCGCTTTCCCCGGTTATCAAAACAGTTATATCGGATTCTGAAACTTTTCTTATCTTTTCATATACATCCTGCATTTCAGAGCTTACGCCGACCAATTCTCCAAAACCTGTTCCCAACTTTTTAAGACTCATTTTCAGATTCTCATTTTCTTTTGCCAGCCTTACCTTTCCCATAGCCTTGGCTATCATAAACTCCAGATACTGCAGCTTAAATGGTTTTGTGAGGTAATCAAAAGCGCCTTTGTTTAAAGCTGATACTGCGCTCTGAGCATCTTTTTCAAATGCAGTGATCATAATAATCTCGCAGTTCTTGAACATATCTTTAATTTTGTGAATAGCGTCTATGCCGTTTATATCAGGCAGTCTCACATCAAGCACCGCAATGTCTATTCCGCTGTATTCGGATACCTCTTTGAAATTTTTAGCACAGAACACACTATAACCTTTTGATGTCAGAAACTCCTCCAAAACATCCCTTATATGCTCTTCATCGTCAACAATCAGCACTCTTCCTTCACCCATTTTCATCACCTTTTTTAATTTTAATCAAAAACGTTTTTTCATCCAAAAGTTCCATCGTTCCATCGTGCGCTTCAATAATTCTTTTGCATATGGACAGGCCCAAACCCGTTCCGAGATTTTTTGTTGTATAGAAAGGCATAAAAATTTTTTCCCTGTCTCTATAATCAATACCCTCACCGTCGTCTCTGATTTTTACGAGAAACTCACCATTTTTATTTTCAATTTGTATATCTATATTTCTTGCATGCGCTTCATAAGAGTTCTGAATTAGATTTAAAAATACTCTCTCCATCTTCTCTTCGTCCGCATAAATGTGCTCACTTCGTGAACGGCTGCCTTTTCTGCATTCACAGCTGATGTTAATGCCGTCGTATCTGATTTGCGCCTGTTCCTTAATGCGGTCAATCATCTTGGGAAAATCAACATCTGTTTTTCTCAAATTGATGTCGCTTTCCAGATTGAGAAAATCTCTTGTAAGAATATTTGCTCTGTCAATTTCATTCTCTATAATTTTTGTCATCTTCTTTTTAACTTTATCATCAGAACTGAGCGAGTTATCTTTTAATATTTCAAATGCCCCGGATATGCTCATAAGCGGATTCCTGATTTCGTGTGCAAATTCCATAGAAAGTTTTCTTGCAATAAATAGTTTGTCTTTGAATTCATCTTCGAACCTTTGTCTTTGACGGAAGGTCTTTTTTTCTTTTATAAATTTCATTAGAAGGTAAGACGAAAAAAATGAGGATGTGTAGGATATGGCGGCAAAGAAAATGTTTATGTCAGAACTCATAAACACAAAGGCAAGGCTGAGTATAAGCAAAAATACGGCAAATTTGAACTCCACAAACATACAGGACGCAAAAAGAGGAACAACGGACAGAAGAAGCAGCGCGTTAAATGAGGTCAGATAGGATACAAAATACACAAATCCAATATCAAAAAATAGAGAAAACAGCTGAAAAATACTGTTTCTTATTTTGAAGGACAGAACGGCAGTCAGGAAATAAAAAGTGAAAATCAGTGTAATATGCTGGCTGACGGCTATTTTGGAATAAGCAACAATTATAAGAAAGAAAAAAAATATAAGGATCCGATATAGGAAATATAACTTTATCCACGTCTCTTTTTCAAACATATTGGATTATTATATCATATATTTTGGGGTTAAGTCTAAATTTTCCAGAGCCATATTTCGGTGTCAGGTCTAACCCCGAAATTTCTCTCAAGCGGCTCAATTTACTATATATCTATTTGCTTTTCTTCAATTAAAA
>CAZOGA010000086.1:0-5380 GCA_964579095.1 uncultured Desulfurellales bacterium | reverse complement strand
TTCATATTCGTTTCAAGAACTTGATAAGAAACTATATGCTGTGCAGTGGTCTCATCTTCTATACTCAATGCAAAAAAACTTGAACGTAAGTATTTACTAAAGTGTGATTTTTGCGTAAGACCAAATATTAAGCTGTAGAAAACAATTTAGGACTTATAAGATAAATTGTATACGAAAATAAGTATTTTTGCTACAGCCTCATACAGCTCTTCCGGTATATCTGAACCAACATCTATCTTATAAAGCTCCTCTGCTAAATGCTTATCTTTGGAGATATGTATTCCGCTTGAACGTGCAATATATTCAATTTTTTCGGCTAAGATGCCTTTGCCCTTTGCAACAATTTTCGGTGCATCATTTTTATCTTTATCGTATCTAAGTGCTACAGCTTTATTTTGATCCTCTGACATTTAATATTTCCTTTTAATTTCTCCGATGCCGTTTAAGGTCAACGCAATCCAAAATCCTACATTACTTTTTCTCTTGTAGCTGCCGTCATCCTGTTCCTCGGGTATTTTGTTGTCGTATAAATCTATGCCAAACCCCCAGCAGTCCTCTTTATAGTAAAACCCGATTTTTTTCTGAGGGTAAAATTTATCCAGCAGACTTCTTTCGATATAAGTATAAATATACAAGGAATCGTATGGATAGAAATAAACTTTACCCTTCACGCTGTCAGTAGTTCTTTTATAGGAACTTTTGTCTCTAATCATCACATATCCCGTCGAAAAACCCTCATTTTTGTAGTTTATATTTAGCGACTCGTCAGAATCCATAAACATTCCCTTTGTATAATCAAAATGTTCTTTGGATGAAAATGTTATATGATCAAAGGGCGATAATCTGGTATCTGAATATATAGGAGAAAATGCAGAGTGACCGGGATTCCTAAAATCGTAATATGGCGAATAGGCATCCTTGTCAAAGTCGTAGCTCTGGGCTAATTTATTGTAAAATATCTCTCTGTAATATGGCTTATTATTGCTGTTATACCTGCCTGTTAAGCTGTTTTCCAATACAAATGTAAGGGCATTTGTTTTGGGATAAGTCGTGACAAAATCGGGGAATTCCTGGCTTCTGTCCGGAATATATGTGTAAGACAGGGCGGGTATAACAGAATGTTTTAGGCCTGTAAGCCCCGTATAGTTGTTATTTAAATATATTTTATCAATTGTGGTATTGAATGAGATATTATATTCGGGCACGATTGCTTTTTTTGTCCTGTTATAGTTTTCAAAAGTATTTTTCCAATGGGAAAAAATATAGTGCAGCCCCGCCTTTGGAACGACATTGAAATATGATATTTTAAAAGGATAGGACAAAAACGGCGAGGAGCTGAGTTCGTATCCCCTATTGCCTGATATCCTGAAATTGTTGGTCAAACTATTGCTCATGCCAAGTGTGAGATTTCGATACAATTTTTTGTCAGTTATATCAAATTTTATCTCCGGCAATTTCTGCAGTGTAGTCCTGTTGTTGTCCGCAATCAGATCCTGATAATAGTATCCGTTGATGGATAGGGAATATTCATTTTTTGATAGATAGTAGGCTGCCGTTGATTTAGTGTATCTGTTATTGCTCAGTTCCATATCATCATTTTTCATAACCCGAAGATTATCTTTGTTGTTAACAAGATTTACATCAAAAAGAAGACTGCCGTATTCATGAAAGTTCATATTTTGTTTTGCATTGATATTAACCCTCTTTTTTTTCTCGTTTGTCCCCCATGGAGATTTTTGTTCTTTAAACAGGTCTATTTCCCAGTCTCCTAAAATATCTCTGTTCCAGTAAAACCTATATTCTGATGTCAACCCATATCCGCTTTTGGTTTTAATGATAGGTGTCAGGGTTATGTCTTCGGAATCATTTATATCTATAAAACAGGGCTGCTCATATTGAAATCCGTCATTATTAGAGTAGCCTACGGACGGCCATAAAAAGCCGCTTTTTCTCTTTTTGTTTATACCAACATATAGGGCAGGAGTATACAACACAGGATATTTTCCAACCTTAAATAGAGCCGGATATGAAAATATATAATCGTTCTTTACAATATATGTTTTTTTAGCATTTATTGTCCATTTGGGATGAGCATCTTTATCACCACCTATAAACTTGCTGCATCTGCAGCTTGTCATATGTGCGTTTTTGACATATTGTTTATCTTTGCCGTTTAAGATTATACGTGATGCACGAACATATATACCCCTGTTTTTTATGAACATAACGGCATTATCTGCAAAACCCTTGTATGTTGAGATGTTTATAACGGATTTTTCAGCTTTAATCCAATTTCCTGCTCCATCTTCTAAATAAACATTTCCCTCTAAGTCGGCGATGTGTGTAATTTTATTGTAACTGACACGATCGCTTTTTAGTAAATATTTTCCGTTTACTATTTTGCAGCCGCCTTTTCCGAAATATGTGTTGATTTTATTATAAAAAATGATATTTCCTGCCTTTATATCCACTCTATTATTTTTGGCATAAGCGGAAAATGCAAGTATGAAAAACAGTGCAAAACAAAAAAAGGAGCTTTTTTTATATATTTCGGTACACCTCCGGAAATAATCACAGCAACACCCGATTAGTATATTGTTTTTAGATTCTTGTGTCAAATTGCTCATTTTTGTGTTTTGTGTAGAATTTCGCATTGCAGACAGCATAGCAGAAATTTTGTTCATTTGTTATTGACTTTCAGATACTTTTTTTATATAAAACAGTTGTTGCCGAGATAGCTCAGTCGGTAGAGCAAGGGACTGAAAATCCCTGTGTCCGTGGTTCGATTCCACGTCTCGGCACCATTAGTAATCCCATCGAAAAGCTATTCTTCAGATTCTTTAAAATTTTTTTGTTCAATCTTTGTTTGAATTGCAGATATATTCCTTCGAATTTATTTCAAATAAACAGTTTTATGCGTATTAGCCAATGTTCCTTCTTTAAGTATTTTTATATTTTTACCTTTTATCTCTAAAATTTTGTCATCTGTAAGTTTTCTTAAAACCCGTGAAAATGTCTCGGGAGATATGCCGAGCAACAGGGATATCTCTCCTTTTGGTATGTTAAGCATGATGGTGTTATCATCCTTTTTTATGATGTGTAAATAATTTAGGAACTTTTCCTGTGCATCCATTATTGAAAGATTTTTAATTATATTTACAAGGTAACTCAGGCGTCTTGTAATTATTCCTATAAATTTAAGTGCAAAATCGGGCTGGTTCTTAATTATATTAAACATCTTTTGAGAGTTAATTGATAGAAGCTCAGAGTTTTTTATTGCCATAGAACTGACGGGATATTTGTTATGCATAAATAGAATAACTTCTGCAAAAAATTCACCCGGTTCCACAAAATATATTATAGCTTCTTTGCCGTCTTTATTTGTTCTGAACAGCTTCACGCTTCCTGATATTAAAAAATAAAGATTGCTGCCTGTTTCATTCTCCAAGAAGATTATCTCTTTTTTTGTTTTTTTGACTATTGACGATATTGAGTCAAATCTATTTATAAAGTCCTGATCTGTATCTATATCAAGAGATTTCAGAAAAAATTCAACGGCATCTTTTTTATTCATTTTCTTGACTTAAATCAAAGTAATAATACATTATATATGTATATTCTTAAATAGAATAAAAATCAAGGAGGTGTTTATGTTTTGTTACCAATGCGAAGAAACACTAAAGGGACAAGGTTGTACAGTTAGGGGTGTATGTGGAAAAGACGAAAGAGTTGCTAATTTGGAAGATGTGCTCATTTATACTACGAAGGGCATAGGTGTTGTCTTGAAAAAATCCGGTCAGCTTGACAAAGAGGCTGCCCACTATATAGCAAAGGCTCTGTTTACAACAATTACAAATGTGAATTTTGATGAGAATAGGATAACAGAAGCTATTAAAGAGGGCTTGAGAATCAGAGATGACTTAAAAGACAAATACAATGTAAGCAATGAGGGTTTGCACGATTCGGCAACATTTACGGGTTCAACAAAAGAGGAATTTTTGGCAAAATCCGGAGATACAGGTGTTTTGACTGAAGAGAATGAGGATGTTCGTTCACTGAAGGAGCTTATGATTTATGGACTTAAAGGTGTTGCGGCTTATGCTGACCATGCTGCTGTTTTGGGTTATGAAGATGATGATGTGATGAAATTTTTCATCGATGGAATGGCTGCAACAACGGAAAATTTGAGTGTCGATGAACTTCGCGGGCTTGTTATGAAAACGGGCGACGCTGCTGTTAAGGGCATGGCTATACTTGATAAAGCCAATACAGAGACATACGGACACCCGGAGATAACAGAAGTCAATATAGGCGTAGGTAAAAATCCGGGTATTTTAATATCGGGACATGATTTGAAAGATATGGAGGAGCTGCTTGAGCAGACGGAAGGTACAGGCGTTGATGTTTATACGCACGGCGAGATGCTTCCTGCAAACTACTATCCGGCATTTAAGAAATATAAACATTTTGTAGGCAACTACGGCAATGCATGGTGGCTTCAGGATAAAGAATTCAAAAGTTTTAACGGTCCTATTTTAATGACCACAAATTGTCTTGTTCCGCCGAAGGATTCCTATAAAGATAGGGTGTTTACGACAGCCAATGTTGGATTTCCGGGCGTTAAGCATGTAGCTGACAGAAAAGACGGGCAGCCTAAGGACTTTTCAGAAATGGTAGAGATGGCTAAGAAATGCAAGCCGCCTGTTGAAATAGAGACGGGTAAGATAGTCGGCGGATTTGCACATGAGCAGGTATTTAAGCTTGCAGACAAGGTTGTCGATGCAGTTAAGTCAGGAGCTATCAGGAAGTTTATCGTTATGGCGGGCTGCGACGGAAGACATAAATCAAGAGAGTACTACACGGAATTTGCTAAGAAGCTGCCCAAAGATACAATTATACTGACAGCCGGCTGCGCAAAATTCAGATACAACAAACTCAATCTTGGAGACATAAACGGAATTCCGAGGGTGCTTGATGCGGGACAATGTAATGACAGCTATTCGCTTGCCGTTATAGCATTAAAACTCAAAGAGATATTTGGAACTGACAGCGTGAATGAATTGCCGCTTGCATACAATATAGCATGGTATGAACAGAAAGCCGTTGCTGTTCTGCTTGCTTTGCTTGCCTTGGGCGTTAAAAATATAAAGTTAGGTCCAACACTTCCGGCTTTTGTTTCACCTAATGTATTGAAAGTTCTTGTTGAAAATTTCAGTATTTCCGGCATAAGCGATGTTGATAGCGACATGAAAACATTAATAGGGTAAATATTATTTTAAACGGCAGCCGGTTATGCCGGCTGCCTTGATTTTATGTATCTAACTGACCTTACGCATTTTTCAATTTCTGCAGCTCCACAATAATATTAATTTTGAATTTT
>CAZOGA010000085.1:0-5460 GCA_964579095.1 uncultured Desulfurellales bacterium | reverse complement strand
TTTTTAAGGAGTTTTTATGGTGTTAGATGAATTTGAATTCGAACAATTAGCTGAAAGCTATAACAGAGTAACAATTTATAAGGAAATAGACGGTGATATGGATACGCCTGTATCGCTGCTTAGCAAGCTGATTTGTGAAGATAATGTATTTTTGCTTGAAAGTGCCAAACAAAATAAAACTTATAGCCGTTTTTCATTTTTATCATTTGATTTAGATGATGTATTTATACTTAAAATAGACGGATTATATAAAGACGGATTAAAAATCGGAGATATTAACTATTTTAAAGAACAGATAAAAGAAAACCGTGCTGCCGATAATAGTGTGCTGTGGGATTTTAATGGCGGTTATGTGGGCTATCTTGCATATGAATTTGTTTCCGAGTCACCTATAATGCGCCGGAAATTAAGTAAAATGCCGGAAATTTTGGGTATTTTTTATCTCGTTGAGCATTTCTTAGTTTATGATAACTATACAAATAGGCTTTATTTAGGTTTGTCCAAGCCTATAAACAGCGAAAAAACAGCACACGAAAATTATCTTGATGCGCAGGATAAAATAGATCAGTTAAAAAGCAGGCTCCGCAATATTAATTGTAAAAACAAACATGCACATGGCACTGCAAAAATAGTGAAGCAGGCATTTTCCAAAGATGAGTTTATTAGTGCCGTTGAAAAGGTTAAACACTTAATAACGGAAGGCGAGGCGATACAGGTTGTTATAAGCAATTTTTTCGATATTGAGGGTTTGGACCCATTTTTATTCTACAGAAATCTAAGACGTATCAATCCTTCTCCATATATGTATTTTTTCCAGCATAAAGATTTTAAAATTGTGGGTTCAAGCCCGGAAATCCATATAAAGGTAAGAAAAAATATTGCAACAATAAAACCGATAGCAGGCACGAAACCGAGAGGTAAAAATGAAGAAGAGTTTGAAAAAAATAAAAAAGAATTAATTAGCGATGAGAAGGAGCGGGCAGAGCATTTAATGCTTGTCGATCTTGCAAGAAATGATTTGGGCAGACTGGCGAAAAAAGACACCGTAAAAGTGAAATATTTTATGCATCCTGAAGATTACTCACATGTAATTCACCTTGTTTCGGATGTTAAGGCTGAGATGGATGAAAAATTTGATTTAATTGACGCGCTTCTTAATACTTTTCCGGCAGGTACCTTAAGCGGTGCACCTAAAACAAGGGCTATAGAGATTATTGATAAAACAGAAAAAAATGAGCGCGGGGCATACGGCGGATGTATAGGATATATCGGTTTCAACGGTAATATGGATATGGCAATAACAATAAGAACGGCTGTATTCAATGGCGATGTTGCGCGCTTGCAGGCCGGGGCGGGTATTGTTTATGACAGTGTGCCGGAATCGGAATATTTAGAAACACTTAATAAATTGGCTGCTTTAGTCAAAGCGGGAGGTTTAGATGATACTCTTAATAGATAATTATGATTCTTTCACCTATAACATTTACCAATATATTATACATTTTAACGCTGATGCTGAAGTTATTACAAATACACACTCTTTATCTAAAATAAAAGGTTTAAAAAATATGGATGCAATTGTTATATCACCCGGTCCGTCAAGACCGGAATATTCTATGCTCAGCCTCGAAGCAATTGATTTTTATAAAGGTAAACTGCCTATTTTGGGTGTGTGCCTTGGTATGCAGGCAATAAGTTATTACTTTGGGGCTAAGATAAGGGCGGCAAAGCGGATAATGCATGGCAAAGTGGACAGGATACGCTGTTTGCAGTCAAGTATCTTTAAAGGACTGCCTGATGAGATGGATGTTGTGCGTTATCACTCGCTTGCGGTGGATAATTTGAAAGATTTAAATGTAACGGCATATTCAATGCAGGATAATGAAATTATGGCAGTAGAATCGGAAAAGCTGAAAATATACGGCCTGCAGTTCCATCCTGAGTCTTATTTGACACAGAACGGATTTGACATAATAAAAAATTTTGTGGAGGTGGCAAATGCTAAATAAAGCTTTAAAGGATGTAAAACATGGTAAAAATTTGGAGATGTCAACAGCTGAAGCTATTTTTGATAATGTTTTAAGCGGTGTATATAAAAATAGTGAAATAGCCGATCTGCTTGTTGCGCTCGCCGATAAAACTGAGTCGGCAGGTGAAATAGCCGGCGCTGCAAAATCGATGAAAAAGCATGCTGATCAGCTTGATACAGGTATGAAACTGCTTGATACATGTGGCACGGGCGGTGATGGTAAATCAACATTCAACATATCAACTGCAGCCTCAATCGTCTGCAGTCTTTTTGTGCCTGTAGCGAAACACGGCAACAGAGCTGTTAGTTCAAAGTCAGGTTCTGCCGATGTTTTAGATGCCTTGGGTATACCGATAAACTTAAAGAAACAGGCAGCTTTTGAATATTTGAAAAAGAATGGATTTATATTTTTATTTGCCCCCAATTATCATCCTGCAATGAAGTATGTGGTGCCTGTAAGAAAGCAGCTCGGTATCAGAACAATTTTTAATCTGCTTGGTCCTTTGTGCAATCCGTTTAATGTGTCATATCAGACCATAGGTGTTTTTAACAAAGATTTTCTCCCTGTTATGTTTGAGGCATCAGATATGCTTGATATGAACAGTGTAATATTTCTATCATCAAATGACGGACTCGATGAGGTCAGCATCTCAGATATTACTGTCTGTTACCAAAAGCAGGGCTTGAATGAGAGGCAATTTGAATTTGATCCGAGGGAGTTGGGAATTTACGCAGACATCAGCGCAATTAAGGGCTATGATGCCAAAATAAATGCGAAAATTATGATGGAAGTGCTTGAAAATAAGCATAATAATCTTAGAAATGCCGTGGCGGTCAATGCAGCTTTTGGCCTTGTTGCAGGCGGTGTTGAAAATAATATAAAAAATGCTTTTAATCTTGCAAAAGAAACAATGGAAAATGGGAAAGCGCTTGAGAAAATTGAGTCATTAAAGGTTGAAGAAGAAGAAATCGATGTTGCTTAATGAAATTTTAGAGAACAAGAGAGAGGAAATAAAGCATTTGAGCGTTGAAGAAACAAGGGATAGAGAACTGCATCATTTAAGTGATTATTTCAATGATAATATTAACATTATTGCAGAGATAAAGGGTTCATCTCCGTCAGCCGGTTTTTTGAATGAGATAAATTTGGAGGAGATATTGGATGCTTATTCAAAATATGCCCATGCAATAAGTGTTTTAACTGATAAGAAATTTTTTTCAGGAAGTTTTGAGCGGCTGAGTGAGGTTTGCGGCCGTGTCAATATGCCGGTTTTGTGCAAAGATTTTATTATTGACAGGGTTCAGATAGACAAGGCTTATGCCTGCGGCGCTGATATTGTGCTTTTAATTGTAAGAATTCTAAATGATAAAAGATTGAATGAGCTCTACAGTTATGCTGAAGGATTAGGTCTTGACGTGCTTGTTGAGGTTCATTCTCTGTCTGAGCTTGAAAGAATTAAAAAAATTAAACCGTCAATTGTCGGCGTAAACTCAAGAGATTTGGACACGCTTGAGATTTCCCTGGAAAGAGCGAAGAACATTTTAGATAATATAGACTTTAAGACGCTGAAAATAGCGGAAAGCGGCATAAAAACGAAAGAAGATATAGATTATCTAAGGACAAGCTGCAGCGGCTTTTTAATAGGGGAAGCATTGATAAAAAATTTGAGAGGGTTAGAAAATAAATTTTCAAGTTTGATTTGATTATTACTGAAGAATTTGAAAGTTTTATGCAGGAGCGAAAATGAAGGTTAAATTTTGCGGAATGACAAATCTCGATGATGTTTTGTGTGCGGCTGATCTCGGTGTTGATTTTGTTGGCTTTGTATTTTATCCGCAAAGTAAACGGTTTATTTCATATGATAAGGCAAAAGATATTATTAAGAACATCAACGACAGTGTAAAAACCGTAGGTGTATTTGTTGAACAAAATGAGAAAGAAATAAAAAGAACAATAGAATACTGCAGGCTTGATTATGCGCAGGTATATCATGATTTTCAGGCTTTCAGCTCCATCAGGGTTTATAGAATTGCAGACACACTGCCTGAGGTTAAAAACGATGGCTTAGTTTTGTTTGACAGCTATACAAAATCAGTCGGCGGAAGCGGTATAGCGTTTGATAAAAAGCTTATTAAAGATGCAGATTGCAAGGACAGGCTTTTTATAGCAGGAGGCATAGGCATAAATAATATAGATGAAATACTCGATATAGATCCCTTTGCCGTTGATCTGGTTAGCTCAATCGAGGTGTTTCCGGGCAAAAAAGATGTGAAAAAAATGAAAGAATTTATGAGGATTATAAAGGGGTTTTAAATGAAAGGTTATTATGGTATATATGGCGGGCAGTTCGTTCCCGAAACATTAACAAAAGCACTGCGCGAGCTTGAAGATGCTTTTGAACAATTTAAAAAAAATAGAGACAGCATACACAAATTTCAATACTATCTAAAAAATTATGCAGGCAGACCTACGCCTCTATATCTCACTGAAAATTTGAGCGATTATGTCGGTGCTTTAGTTTATTTGAAGCGTGAGGATCTGCTTCATACAGGAGCTCATAAATTAAATAACACCTTAGGACAAATTCTTCTCGCAAAATTTATGGGTAAAAAACGTATTATTGCAGAAACAGGCGCTGGCCAGCACGGTGTTGCAACAGCTACGGCTGCGGCTCTTCTTAATATGGAGTGCATTGTGTATATGGGCAAAAAAGATATGGAGCGTCAGGCGCCGAATGTTGACAGAATGAAGCTTCTCGGTGCTAAGGTAGTATGTGTTGAGAAGGGCAGTATGACGCTTAAAAGTGCTATAAATGAAGCTCTTCGCGATTGGGTAAAAAACGTTCAGACGACGCACTATTTAATAGGCAGTGCTGTCGGCCCGTATCCTTTTCCGGAAATTGTTAAATATTTTCAATCCGTTATGGGAAGAGAGGCTGAAAAACAGATTATGGAACAGAAGGGCAGGCTGCCCGATAGCGTTATTGCCTGCGTAGGCGGCGGCAGCAACGCTATAGGCATATTCAGCGGGTTTGTAAAATATAAAGATGTTGAACTGATAGGTGTTGAAGCCGGCGGCGAATCGCTTGATCTTGGGAGACATTCGGCTACATTAACAATGGGCAGACCCGGAATACTGCATGGTGCAATGAGCTATCTTCTGCAGGATGAATACGGACAGGTTGCAGATGTGCATTCTGTTTCAGCGGGACTTGACTATCCCTCTGTCGGTCCGGAGCATAGTTATTTGAAAGATTCAGGAAGAGTAAAATATGATGTATGCTTTGATAATGAAGCATTGGAGGCGTTTAAATTATTAAGCAGATTAGAAGGTATAATTCCTGCGCTTGAGAGTTCGCATGCTGTAGGGTATATCGTGAAGCATAAAGATAAATTTAAGGATAAGGTTGTTATTATTAATTTATCAGGCA
>CAZOGA010000084.1:0-5563 GCA_964579095.1 uncultured Desulfurellales bacterium | reverse complement strand
CCCTTAAAAAGCGGTTCTATGGAAATGGGAGACTTTGGTGTTTTTCAACAGGCTGCTGAGGTGCGACCACCGGGGAACTTTCTGCTTCATAGGTAAAAATAAAGTTATAGTATAGGATGTTATAATAAGTTTTTTGCCAAAGAGATATAATTCCACAAATATAAAAATACTTTAGAATTTCTTTTTATTATGTCCATGTTTATGAACTTTCCATTTTTTAGAAGGATATTTTTTTCTATGCTTGTCAAAGTATATATAGGGTTTATCTGTTGCTGTTTCAATAGTTACAACTCTATCCAATTTTACCTTGTAATATGAAGGAAGCGAGGGAGACATATACCACCGACCTTCTCTCAAATAAAAATAAATTTTCTTTTCCAAATCAAAATAGACATAGGCATCCGGATAGTAGAGATAACGGTGCTGTGCCCTGTATCCCCATGCCGGAGCATGAGGCGGCGGAGCATTATTACGGCTTACATAAGGAGCATTATGTTTTGTCCATCCCATCATCATTCCGTTATTCATAGTATTGCAGCTATATAAAAGAAACAACACGACAACAAATAATCCGTAAACACTGAATTTATCAAATAATCTTTTCATTTTTAAACACCTTCCAATCTTTTTACTTTGCACACATTGAATTGTGTATCAATACTTAATATTTTTTTCTTCTACAGCAATTCTACCATCTTTAAATCAATTTAATTCTTTTTTATCTTATTTTCAAATTTTTTAACCGCTCGGGACATGGAAACATAATTTATATCAAAAAACGTTCACATATTTTTCAATGATAACCCTAACCTGATCCCTATTGTCAATACAAAAATTTCTTATCTTTTGGTAGATTGCCTTTATTATGCTGCCAACTCTTCTGCATTTTCCTTAAAACTGAATTATACATTTCATTCGGGAGGGGCACGACCCCGGGAAACCTCATAGATGAATTTGGCTATTTTAAGTTCAATAAGAAGCAGTCTAACCCGTTATTTCAGATAGTAAACAAGAAGCATGAACATTTCAGTATATGCTTGACCATTCTGTTTTGACAAGAACGGCTGTTCATCTTAGAATGTCAAGGCAAGAAGCTAAAAACATAATGAAGGAGAAAGGGACGGTATGATGTTTAAAGAAAAATATAAACAATTTGTTTAATATACTGCTCCTGCAAAATCTGTCTTAATTTGAGAGGGCAGTATAGAATTGTTTATATCCCTACAAAATCTTGTTTAAGAATGCTTTTGTACGCTCCTCGTGCGGATGATCAAAAACTTCACTGGGAGTTCCCTGCTCAACGACAACTCCGGCATCAGCAAAAATGACTCGGTCGCTAACCTCCCTTGCAAAGCCCATTTCATGCGTTACGACTATCATGGTCATTTTTTCTTTTGCCAGTTCTTTCATTACGGCAAGCACTTCACCGACCATTTCAGGATCAAGCGCACTTGTCGGTTCGTCAAAAAGCATTAACACAGGTTCCATAGCCAAAGCACGGGCTATTGCAACACGTTGTTGCTGCCCACCCGATAATTCATCCGGATATGATGATATCTTGTCAGACATATTCACCCTTTCAAGAAGTTTTATCGCACGCTGTTCCGCCTTTTGCTTGGATAAATGAAGTACCTTTATTGGCCCCACAGCTACATTTTGCAAAGCAGTATAATGATTAAATAAGTTAAAATGTTGAAAAACCATTCCTACTTTCTTCCTCATGTTATATAAATTTGTTTTGCTGTGAGTTATCTCGGTTCCATCAACAAAAATTTTCCCGCTTGAAACCTTTTCAAGACCATTTATGCATCTTATAAATGTTGTTTTACCGGAGCCCGATGCCCCTATTATCACAACAACTTCTCCTTTTTCCACTGATAGCGTGATATCCTTTAAAACTAAATTATCTCCAAACGATTTTGAGACATGATCGGCTATTACCATCTGCGCATTTTTATCTTTTTGCAATCTGCAACCTCCTTTCCAAATATCCTGACAGCCCCGACAAACTCCAGATAACTGCTAAATATATTACTGCAACTGCAGTCCAAATCTGTAGTGCAGCAAATGTGGTTGAAATGACGATCTCGCCCTCCCTGGTAAGCTCGCTGATTGAAATTACAGAAAGCAAAGAGGTGTCTTTTACCGTTTGTATAAATTGATTTGCCAACGGAGGAATTACACGCTTAAATGCTTGTGGTAAGATGATATAATGCATTGCCTGCCCGTGAGTCATACCTATGCTGAGAGCAGCTTCGGTTTGACCTTTGTTAATTGATAAAATCCCAGCCCTTAATATTTCTGTTACATATGCGCCTTCATTAAGAGTAAGGGCCAAAATACCTGCAATGGGAGTGAAATATGGGTCAAACCATTTATGAAGCGGTAAAAATACGGGCAATGCAAAGTAGACATAAAATATTTCGACAAGTAAAGGAAGCCCCCTAAATATATGAACATATAGTTCTCCTATCCTTCTCATTACGGCTATACGTGATAATTTTAGCAATGCAAACACAAGCCCCACGATAGAAGCTAAAATTATTGTAGCAATAGAATAAAAAACTGTTAGCTTAGCACCCTGCAAAAGAACAGGAAGAGCATTTTTTATTATAGTATAAAAATCCATTCATATACCTTCTTAATGTTATAGAACAACTTGCAAAACACACAACCCTATCACACCGCTTTTAGAGTCTGATAGAACTACCCCCGTGTATATAAAACTCTTTATGTCGATTCCGTCTATAACCTGCCTCTACCAAAATTATCGAGAGTTGCGCAATAAGGCAGCCCGCGATAAAAATGTAACTTCGTGTAATGCACGTTAAAAATTATTAAATGTGCCATCTATGCTTATTCGCTAAAAAGCTATATTAGAAAACTAATATTAGTGTATAATTTTAACAAATCCGTTTTTATCATTTCCAAAATATTTTTTATACAATCTGGAATATGTTCCGTTTGCATAAACCGTGACAAGTCCGCTATTTATCACTTTTAGTAACCATGGTTCTTTTTTGGTCATTGCTATACCATAATCCTCGCCTGTCAAAAGTGCCCCTACTGTATGAACATTTTTGTGTGATTTTGCATAATTCAAATTCACAGGATTATCAAAAACAACAGCATCCGCTCCGCCGTTCTGCATCTGATTATATGAATCATCGATGTTGTTAAAACGCTGAACGGTTACATCCTTTTCTTTGGACATCATAATATCCGCAGTTGTTCCAAGTTTAACAGCAACCCGTTTGCCTTTCAAATCGGCTGCTCCTTTAATGGGGCTGTTCCTTTTAACAAGTACAGATAGTCCTGAATGATAGTACGGATATGAAAAGTTAACCACCTTTGCTCTCCCTGGTCTTATAGTTATGCCGGCTACGGCAACATCTATTGTTCCTACCTGAAGAGCAGGTATCAAACCTTGAAAATCAAAAGTTCTGATTCTCGTTTTTAATCCTTCTACCTTTGCAATTGCCCTTATTAGGTCAATATCAAAGCCCCTTACCTTACCATTTACCTCAAACTCAAATGGCGGAAAAGTTGTATCGGCGCCAATTGTTAAAACCGATTTAGGCAAATTACCTGCATTAGCCCCTGAAATACTAAACATCAAGCCTACTGACAAAACAGCAAAAAACATTACCACTTTACGTAACATAAAACCTCCTAAAAGTTAACTTTAGCAAATTGTAACACGATGGCACGAATTACCTCGTCCAAAATCTATTTGAAACTGTATTGCTGCTTCAACTAAGATAAGATATGCTGCCCCCGTTTGTCAATACAATTTTTTCTCTTTTCTTATTCCCACCTTTCTATAAAAAATAAATTTTTATGTTTTCTCATCAAGCAGCATTCTGCATATTTGGATTGCGCTTGACGCTGTGCAGTCAAATTCACTGTATTTTTCTTTCAGTCTACCATATACCCTGTGTGCTGTCTGTATCTTACTTCCCTAATCCAAAATCCTAAAGGTCATATAGCCAGCTAAATTTATACTCCCTCGCAACGTCATTCTTGCTGGAAGCAGCTTATAATTATCTTGACATATACACAAAAATTGCATACATTTCTGCCCGATGAGTAAAAAACGACTTGTGATTAAAGAGCACAATATTTGGGCTATGTTTTTTATCGTAGCATTTGCTTTAGTCTTCATAATAGGGATTGCGCTTTTGCTGTTTGCAAAGTTGTCGCATTCCTACGATATTTCTGCAAAGTTTTCCTCAAGAAGCGGTTTAATGATGTACAGCGTAGAAAATACAAAGGAGCTGCAGAGTCAACTTCGCCTATACAAATTATACGGTGCAGATGGAAATAGTGTGGAGCCCTATATATTAAAGAGATTTCCTAAAGATTTCCATAGATATTCTGCAAATACGAGAAAGAAAATATTCATCAGCGTCATGCTGCCGATAGCTTTAATAGCGAAAGAAAGGTTTGATGAAGAGCATAAAATGCTGCTTGAAGTAAAAGATGATATGAAATCGGGCAGAAAGATTGACAATTCTGAGAAGCTGTTTTTATCTTCAATGATGAAGCGCTATAAAACAACGGATATTAACGAGTTGATAAAAAGAGCTGACAGTGTTCCCGTTAGTTTGCTTATAGCGCAGGCTGCCATTGAATCCGGGTGGGGAAAATCAAGATTTACCACCTATTTTAATAACATCTACGGGATACACAGGAAGCATAGAAAACCCGGTCAGCCAATTGTTTTATCATTTGATGATCTATGCAGAGCAACGTTTGCATATGTTATGAACCTAAACAGAAATATGGCTTACAAGAATTTCAGGAACGCAAGATATGCCATGAAAGATAAGAAAAATCCATATGTGCTTGCAGACTGTTTAAGCTTATATTCAGTAAGGCGCAGGCAATATGTATCTATGATACAAAGGGTTATTATGAAAAATAAACTTACCCGGTACGACAATTATAAAATAAACCAGGTTACCGTTGAAGCAGCCCTTCCAGCGATTGATCAATAACTCATTACGCATTTAGCACCCTTTCTTCCTGCATAAGGCGAGCCGGCAATGTTTGATTTTATTGTCATATTTTAGTATACATAATCGGGATTAAGGTAGTATAATAAAACATTATAATAAGGAGTGTATTTTTATGAAAAGCAGATTATTTATCATTTTATCGGTTCTGCTATTAATCATAATCGGGGGATATTTCGGTGCGAATTATTATGTGCAGAAGCAGGCTAAGGTCAGTATAGACAATTTTATAAAAGAAAATCATCTTGAAAATGAAATAAAATATAGTGATGTGAAGAGCAGCCTATTTTCTAAAAGTATAAGAGTTGATAATATAACATATTATATTAGTGATCCGATTAAAAAACAGAAAATAGGCCGTATAACAGCAAAATATGCTATAGCAAGGGGCGATTTGAAAAATAATACAAGCGTGAAATTATATGGAATGTCTTTTATAAATTTGAATAAAAAACTGCCAAAGAAACTGTTTAATAAAATTCTGTTTACAGTTCGAAATGCTTATTATAAAGTTAGTAAACAGGGCAATATTGAAACCTATGAGA
>CAZOGA010000083.1:0-5647 GCA_964579095.1 uncultured Desulfurellales bacterium | reverse complement strand
AAATATTAAGAAAAACCATAAGAAAATGGATGATATATAAAGAATTACGGAAAGCAAAAACAACAAATGCACCGGTTAAGAACAGACGGACAGGGTAGGGTGAGACGGCTAAAATTATCTTGACATAATTGCATATTAGTAATAAGTTAATAGTTGTATTTTTATTCAAAAATTAATTTTATTAGGAGGTGTGCTATGCTTGTTGGTTCTGTTAGGAAAATTTTGGGTGTATTCGCGGTAACTTTGCTCTTTATTGTTTCATTGGGATTATATAGCTATGCTGAAAATGTAATTACATTGGGCTCAGCTATGTCTTTCACGGGCAAAAAAAGCAGAACAGGAAAATTATATGTGGATTCCTATAAATTTGCAGTGGAACAGGTAAATAAAAACGGCGGCATAAAAGTGAATGGAAAAACTTATAAATTGAAATTGAAATTTTATGATGACCAGAGTTCGCCTACAACCAGTTCGAGGTTCGTGGAAAAATTGCTCAGCGAAGATAAAGTCAATTTCCTACTTGGGCCTTATTCAAGCGGCATTACAATTCCGGATAGCTTAATTGCAAGAAGATATCGTGTTCCTATGATAGAGGGCGGAGGCGCGTCAGGCAAAATTTTTAACAAAGGCAATAAATATATATTCGGCACACTGCCTGCAGCCGGTGACTATTTTAGCTCGACTCTTACATTTTTAAAAAATGCAAAGCCGTTTCCTAAAAGACTTGCAATAGTTTATGCAGATGATAAGTTTGATTTGAGCGTTGCTGAAGGCGCAAAAAAAACTGCCGAAAAGCTGGGTTTTGATGTGATTGCATATGAAAAGTATTCCACAGGAGCCTCGGATTTCACATCTACTTTAACAAAAATTAAGGGCGTAAAAGCTCAGGCTGTATTAGTTGCAGGGCATACTGA
Organism: uncultured Desulfurellales bacterium; assembly: GCA_964579095.1. GTDB lineage: Bacteria > Campylobacterota_A > Desulfurellia > Desulfurellales > Hippeaceae > CAJXLZ01. Next base: position 4,733 of record CAZOGA010000083.1, on the reverse strand, counting down.
GGAAAGTATTAATTTTATACAACAGGCTAAAGAACTTAATGTTTCTCCTCTGTTTTTAAGTTTAACTGTCGGACCTACAGAAGCCGATTTCAGAAAAGCTTTAGGCAAGGATGCGGAGTATGTATATGGGGTTGCTTCATGGTCGCCTCAAATGAATTTCAAAGGCTATCTATTTAAAAATACAGAGGAATTCATTAAAGCATTTGAGGCAAAATTCGGATATTCGCCCGATTATCATAATGCTTCTGGTGTTGCTGATATTGCAATCTACAAAAACGCTATCGAAAAAGCCGGCAGTTTGGATCCTAAAAAAGTTAGAAGTGCTATAGCTGCAACAAATTTAGATACAATATACGGAAACGTTAAGTTTAATCCTAACGGGCAAATTAAAGGCACAACAGTAATGCTGCAGATACAAGGCAGCAATATTTATCAGGTTTATCCGCATGGCGTAAAAAAAGCTATATATCCTATTCCTGCGTGGAATAAAAGATAATAATTGTCTTGCATTGCAAGTGAAGGAAGCCTCTTAAAAGGCTTCCTTTTTTTATAATTTTTAGCTAAAAAAGGGGTAGCAATGTTAGAACAGATAATTATCAACGGCATTTTAAAGGGTGGGCTTTATGCTCTTATGGCTATGGGCATGTCTTTAATATGGGGAGTAATGAACGTCATTAATATTGCTCACGGTGCGTTTATTATGCTCGGAGCATATGCTACGTATTGGTTTTTCTCACTTCTCGGCATAGATCCCTTTATAAGTCTTATTTTTTCGGCTTCTATAATGTTTATGCTTGGATTTATTATACAAAAAGGTCTTATCAATCTTGTTATTAAAGCAGATATCTTTATTACGCTGCTTTTAACATTCGGACTTGAAATACTTATTACAAATCTTGCTTTGTTGGCTTGGACAGCCGATGTAAGAAAGGTTAAGGTTGATTATGCTGCTGCAAATCTGCAATTTTTGGGTGCAACTGTTCCTTTGGTAAGATTAGCAGCCTTCGCCATTGCAATTGCCATCACAGTTATTCTGTTTGTAATGATGAATAAAACTAAACTTGGACGGGCTATACGTGCGACATCTCAAGATTTAGATGCCGCAAAGCTGATGGGTGTAAATGTTTCCGATATATACAGTATAACATTCGGCATAGGCGTGGCGCTTGCTGCTGCCGCCGGAACGTTATGGTCAATTATTTTTCCCATCACACCGACAATGGGCGGTATTTTAACCCTTAAATCGTTCGTTATCGTAATAATCGGCGGTCTTGGCACAATGATAGGTCCCATAGCCGGCGGATTGGTATTGGGCATATCTGAAGCGTTAGGCACAAATTTACTTGGTGCAACATACGAAAATTTGATAAGCTTCGTTATATTCTTGATTGTTATTATATTTATGCCCAAAGGTATTTTCGGAGGGAAAGGATAAAGATTATGAAAAAAAGTATTATTTTGATAGCTATAAGTTTGATTATTTCCTTAATTATCCCATTTTTTGCGGGACATTTCACTCTGAGATTGGCTACAGATATTCTTATTTTTGCTATAATGGCGAGCAGCTGGAATATAATAGGGGGATACACGGGTTATGCCTCTTTCGGTAATATAGTTTTTTTTGGGTTAGGAGCTTATGTTACAGGCTTATTAATGACGCTTTTAAATATGAATTTTTTCATGGCGATGCTTATGGGCGGAATTTTCAGCGCAATATTCGGATATGTTGTTGGATTGCCCATATTGAGATTGAAGGGACACTATTTTGCTATAGGCACATTAGGGCTGGCAGAAGCCACGAAAGCCTTAGTTCAAAATTTGAATATAACAGAAGGCAATGCCGGTATTTATACTCCGATGCCCGACCTGTCCATAGGAGCTTTTTATAACTTTTTTTATTATACCTCTCTCGCTGTTCTGATAATACTGTTATTTACAACTTATATGATATTAAAAAGTAAATTCGGATATGGTCTAATTGCTATCAGAGAGGATGAAGACGCAGCCAATTCTATGGGTATAAACACAACGCTTTTCAAGAGTATGGCCTTCAGCTTAAGCGGATTTTTTACAGGTCTTGCAGGCGGAATTTATACATATCAGCAGGGTTTTATAAAACCTGATCCCGTGTTCGCTGTATCAAAAACAGTTGAAATGATAGTTATGTCGGTATTCGGCGGCATAGGCAGCATTTTTGGGCCATTAATCGGCTCTATCTTAATCGAACTAATATCCGATTTTTTGTCGTCATTCTTTCTTGTGGCACATGGACTATTTTTTGGTGCAATAATAATTATCATCATACTTTTTGCGCCGAAGGGTATCTACGATATAATTAGCGGACGTAAAAAAATAGGCATATCATATTTTTTAGAAAATATCAGACGCAATAGGATATAAAGAGGTTGATATATGAATAGTATAATACTGGAGGGCAAACATCTGACCAAAGATTTTAAGGGACTAAGAGCAAATGATAATATTGATTTTAAGCTGCATGAGGGTGAGATTCTGGGGCTCATAGGACCGAATGGAGCCGGAAAAACAACGCTTATAAACATGATAGCCGGAAGCATATCTATAACATCCGGCGATGTACTATTTAAAAATAAGAGCATTAAAGGTTTAAAACCATATCAAATAGGCAGATTAGGTGTAGCAAGGACATACCAAATTGTTAAACCTTTTCCGGGCATGACAGTGTTGGAAAATGTGTCGGTGGGCGCCATGTTCGGCAGAGAAGGCAAAAAACGGTCGTCAAAGGATGCGTTAAATGCTGCAAAGGAGATCGTGGAATTTGTAGGTTTAAGCAAAATGAGCGGCAGCAGAGCAGATGAATTAAATGTTGCATCAAGAAAACATCTTGAAATCGCAAAAGCTCTCGCCATGAATCCGGAGGTTGTTCTGTTTGACGAAGTAATGGCCGGACTAAATCCAAAAGAGATAGAAACGGCTGTAAAATTGATAAAAGAAATAAGGGATACAGGCATCTCTATTCTTGTCATAGAACATGTGATGAAGGCAATTAAAGCAATATGTGATAGAATATTTGTTCTGCATCACGGGGAAAAAATTGCCGACGGCAAGACAGAAGATGTGCTGAATGATAAAGATGTCATAAAAGCTTATCTCGGCAAAAGATACAAACAACTCACCGCTTAAGGAGCGAAAATGTTACTCGAAGTAAAGAATTTAGATGCAGCATATGGTGATGTGCAGGTTTTATGGGATATAAATTTTCAAGTTCAAGAAAAAAGTATAGTTGCCATAGTGGGTTCTAACGGAGCTGGAAAAACAACTCTTCTGCGCACTATATCAGGTATTATGCCGTGCAAAAGCGGGAAAATTGTGTATAATTCGGAATCTATAAGCAAACTTAGCTCTTCTGAGATTGTAAAAAGGGGTATAGTGCATGTTCCGGAGGGAAGAAAATTATTTCCCGATATGACGATTGAAGAAAATCTCATAATGGGTGCATATCATTTGAAAGATAAAAACCTTATAAATAAAAATCTTAATTATGTTTATGATCTTTTTCCGCGTCTTGCAGAACGCAAAAAACAAAAAGCAGGCAGCATGTCTGGCGGTGAGCAGCAGATGGTTGCAATTGGACGCGGCCTTATGGCAAGCCCTAAATTGTTCTTAATAGACGAGATGTCATTAGGATTGGCCCCCTTAATAGTTGATAATTTAGTAGATATTGTGATGGAGATAAACAAAAGAGGAACAACAGTATTGTTGGTTGAGCAGGATGTTCAATTAGCATTGGAACATTCTCACTATGGCTACGTTCTTGATACAGGCAGGCTTGTTATGGAAGGGGCATCTGAAAAATTGTTAAATGATCCAAAGATTAAAGAAGTTTATCTCGGACTATAATTTATTGGGAGGTTAAGATGTTTGTAAAAGATTGGATGACTTCGCCGGCAATTACAATAACCAAGGATAAAACAATACCGGAAGCGGTTAAAATAATGAGAAAAGATAAAATAAAGCGTCTTCCTGTGGTAGATGAGCATAATAAACTTATAGGGCTGTTGTCAGACATAGAAATTCAGGAATATCTGCCTTCTGAAGCAACTACATTAGATGCCTTTGAGTTGGGCTATCTGCTGAATAAAATAAAGATTGAAGATGTTATGAAAACTATTGTGTTTACCACGCATCCGGATATCAGCATAGAGGAATCCGCTATGGAAATGTACAATAGATCCGTCAGCTCACTGCCTGTTATAGAAAATGGTAAAGTTATAGGCATAATAACAGAAAGAGACGTTTTTAAGGAGCTAATAGATATAACAGGCGTTAGAAACGGCGGCCATAGGATATGTGTAATTATCGAAGATAGGCCGGGAAGCATCAAAGAAGTGGCGGATATAGTACGTGATGCGGGATACGGTATAGAGAGCACGTTATCATCTCATTCCTGCACTAAGGAAGGTTATAGAGAAATAGTGCTGCGCACGAGGGGCAGCGGTGATATTGAAAAAATGAAAAATGGGATATTACAGAATTATCCGGATGCAATAATTAGTTAGAATAGATAAAATTAAAGTATAGAAATGCTGCATATAATTATAAACCAAAGACAGACAAAAAATAAAAAACCTTTACAATGTGTTAATAGGATAGGACTTTTTGCTTTATGAGACTACTGCACAGCGATGAAATAATGTTTTATCACTTTCTTATCAAGATTCCCTCAACTTCAAAAATGAATTTTTTAACGACAA
>CAZOGA010000082.1:2675-5801 GCA_964579095.1 uncultured Desulfurellales bacterium | reverse complement strand
AGTTTGATAAGAAACAGTATTATATTGTTATTGTATCATTGTGCAATGGTCTCATTGAAGTATGTATAATGTTGCCATTTATCAATACACTCTGAATAAAGCGAGTAAAACATTCAATAAGTGTTCTTTATGCTATGCAGATAAAATTTAAAATCTCTCTCAAATAGATTATTAAAATATATATAAACTTAGTTATATAAAAAGCAGCATTTGATTTATTAACTCAATGCTGCTTTTAGTTTATTAAGCCGTTTTTATATTAGCTGCATCTTCAAGCCCGAGCTCTTTTGTTGATATTTCTCTCATTTCTACTTTTCTTATTTTCCCTGAAATTGTCATAGGAAAGGAATCGGTGAATTTTATATATTTTGGTATTTTGTAATGTGCTATCTTATCTTTACAGTAATTTTTTATTTCATCCTCAGCTGCTGTTTCATTCTCCTTTAATTTTATCCATGCGCAGACTTCTTCTCCGTATTTTGTATCCGGCACGCCTATAATTTGAATATCAGAGATCTTTGGATGAGTATATAAAAATTCTTCTATTTCTCTCGGATATACATTTTGGCCGCCTCTTATTATCATATCTTTGATTCTTCCTGTTATTTTAAAATAGTTGTCCTGGGTCATAACAGCCAAATCGCCTGTATGCAGCCAGCCTGCATCATCAATTGTAGTATGCGTTGCTTTCTCATCGTTGTAGTAGTATCTCATTGTATTGTAGCCTCTGCAGCACAGTTCACCCTGTTCGCCGGCGGGAACAATTTTGCCCGTTTCCGGATTTACTATTTTAACTTCAATAAATGGCAGAGCTTTGCCAACAGTTTCTGTTCTATGTTCCAGTGTGTCATCTGTGGTTGTCTGCGTGATAACAGGGCTTGCTTCTGTTAAACCGTATGCTATTGTGATCTCTTTCATATGCATTTCATCGTTGACGCGTTTCATGACCTCAATAGGGCAGGGAGAGCCGGCCATTATGCCTGTGCGAAGACTGCTTATATCAAATTTTTTAAACTTCGGATGTTCGAGCTCCGCTATAAACATTGTGGGAACACCATGAAGAGCCGTGCATTTTTCTTGCTCAACTGCTTTAAGTGTTGATAAAGGATCAAAATAATCAGATGGTATAACCATAGCTGAAGCATGTGTTATACATGCTAAATTGCCGAGCACCATACCAAAACAGTGGTAAAAGGGAACGGGTATACACAGCCTGTCTTTGCTGGTGAGCTTCATTGCTTCTCCGATGAAATATCCATTATTCAAGATGTTAAAATGTGTCAACGAGGCGGCTTTCGGATATCCTGTTGTGCCGGATGTATATTGGATATTAATAATATCATCAAAATCTAAAGAATCTTCCCTTAACTTTAATTCGTCATCTGATATATTTTCTGCTTTGTCTATCAAGTCATGCCATTTAAACATACCTGTATATTTTTTATCACTTATACATATAACATTTTTAAGGTGGGGGAGTTTATTTGAATGCATATTCCCGGCTTCTGCGCCTCTTGCAAACGGAGCCACGGAATAGAATATATCAATATAGTTGGATGTTTTGAACTGCTCTATAAGTATAAGTGTGCTGATTTCCGACTGCTTAAGCGCATATGCCAATTCGCTCTTTTTGTAAGCCGGGTTTATAGTTACAAGTACTGCGCCGATTTTTGCGGTGGCAAATTGAGTTAATACCCATTCAGCGTTGTTTGTAGACCATATAGCTACCTTGTCATTTTCTTTAACACCAAGCGACATTAACCCCTTTGCAATTTTGTTGACTTCTTCGTTAAACTGCCTGTATGTATATCTTATAGCTTGATGCACACTAATTAAACAATCATTATCAGGATATTTTTCAGCAGCTTCTTCTAAAGAATTTCCTATTGTTTGTGCTATATACTTTTTTTCTGATCCTTCATATGCATAACTTAACATCATATTCTCCTAAATTTTTTACATAAATGTTCCATTAAAGCCTTTTTTCCCTGTTTTACTTTCTGCCTCCATTCTTCTCAGTATAGCTCTTTTAATCTTGCCGCTTATCGTTTTCGGCAATTCCTTAACAAATTCTATTTCTCTCGGATATTTGTACGGTGCCGTTTTATGTTTGACAAACTCCTGAATATCTTTTATCAGCTCATCTGAAGGTTCATATCCCTCAGTTAATATTATGAATGCTTTTACAATATCCCCTCTTAGGGGGTCCGGGCTTGCAACAACAGCACTTTCAGCAACAGCTTTATGTTCCTGAAGAGCACTTTCAACTTCAAATGGTCCTATTCTATATCCTGAAGATTTTATAACATCATCTGCCCTGCCGTAGAACCAAAAATATCCGTCATTATCTTTGTAGGCTCGATCACCGGTAAAATAGAAATCATTTATAAAGGCTTCAGCTGTCGCACTTTCATCTTTGTAGTAATTTTTTGTTAATCCTAACGGATGATTCGGTTTGATTTTAACCGCTATATGTCCGGGTTCACCTACAGGCATTTCATTGCCGTCATCATCAATTATTCTGACATCAAATCCAGGTGTAGGTTTTCCCATAGAGCCGTATTTTATAGGCATACACGGGTAATTTGCAACAAGCAGAATTGATTCTGTTTGCCCGTATCCGTCATATATTAAGCTGCCTGTGGCGTTTTTCCACACTTTTATAACCTCCGGGTTTATAGGCTCTCCTGCTGATGTACAATGTCTTAAATCCGAAAAGTCATATTGGCTTAAATCTTGCTGTATGAGCATTCTATAAACTGTTGGAGGCGCGCAAAAACTTGTAATGCCCTGAGTTGTCAGCAGATGCAGAGTTGTTTCTGCGCTAAATGCCCCTTCTGCATTATGCATAAACACAGCTGACCCGATGATCCACTGCCCATAGAGCTTGCCCCAAACGGCTTTCCCCCATCCTGTATCCGATATTGTCCAATGGAGGTCGGTTGGCCTTAAATCGTGCCAGTATTTTGCCGTTATTGTGTGTGCTAAAGCATAACCTTGATCATGCATAACCATTTTCGGATATTTTGTAGTGCCGGACGTAAAATAGATCAATAACGGATCGGTTAATTTTGTGGCTTCCACATCATTTCTTGATAATTTTGCAGAGGCTTTGTCCATTTGATT
>CAZOGA010000082.1:0-2575 GCA_964579095.1 uncultured Desulfurellales bacterium | reverse complement strand
TTATCGCCTTTTTTAATACCCAAAGAAAGCAGTATATTGGCAAATTTATTGGACATTTTGGATAGTTCCCAAAATGTGTATTTGCGTATAGTTCTTCCTGCTGCATCTGACCATTTCAACGCGAGTTTAGTTCTATCGTTTGACCACTTATCGACTACATCAAATGCAAAGTTATAATATTCAGGTGCTTCCAACTTAAATTCCTTAACCTCTTGATCATAATTATTCATGTTATGTTCCATAAACCACCCCTCAAACTACAAATTTAAAGCTATTTTATATATAAAATATAAAATAGTCAATAGTGTATACAATAAATAATAATTTTTGCTAAGAATAGTTAATGTATATATAACTATATATTAAAGTTTGAAGATTTATTTGACCTTATGCAAAAATTATCAGCATTATCAACTTGAGCGCAAGCATTTACTCAAGTGTGATTTTCGCATAAGGTCAGGATTTATGTAAAAGAAGGTTCATATATTTTATTGCGCAATTTAGATCTTTACCTATAATAAGATCTATGAGTTCTAAAACAGAGCTGTTAAATTTAAACTACATATGATAAAAGATATAAGTGAAAGAATAGGAGGATTGTTATGAGTAAGACAGCATTAATAACAGGAGCGTCCAGCGGAATAGGCAGATCGTGTGCAAAGCTTTTTGCAAAAAATAAAATCGATTTAATAATTGCTGCAAGAAGACTCGAAAAATTGACAGATTTATCCAACGAATTAAAAAAAGATTACGGTATCAAAGTTTTTCCAATAAAACTTGATGTAAAAGAGCAAGATAGTGTTCTTGATTCTCTTAATAATTTACCGAAAGACTGGGAAAATATAGACATCCTCATAAATGCGGCAGGGTTAAGCAAAGGGCTGGAAAAGCTTCAAGAAGGTAAAATCGAGCACTGGGAGAATATGATAGATACAAATGTTAAAGGTCTGCTTTATGTCACCAGGACTATATTGCCGGGAATGGTTAAGCGAAAATCAGGAACGGTTGTCAATCTTGCATCTATTGCAGGTCATGAAACATATATGGGCGGAAATGTTTATTGTGCAACAAAGTCTGCTGTACTGCAGTTATCAAAAGCTATGAGAATGGATCTACTCGGCACAGGAGTTAGGGTTATCTCAATTGATCCCGGTATGGTTGAAACTGAATTCAGCGTAGTCAGATTTGATGGAGATAAAGAAAAAGCTAAACAGGTTTATGAAAACATAGATGCTTTGACCCCTGACGATATAGCCGAAGCAATATATTTTGCAGTATCAATGCCTGACCGCGTGACGATAGAGGATATGGTTATAATGCCTACGCAGCAGGCATCTGTTACTATGAATATAAAAAATTATAAGAGGTTTTAATTCTATGGAACATAATTTTAGCTTGAAATGGCTGGCTTTTGAAATAACCCCCCGCTGCAATCTAAGCTGCATACACTGCAGAACAAAAGCTTCAATGAATTTAAAAGATGTTTTAACCTATCAAAATATAACCGGTGTTATTGATGAAATATCAAAAGAATTTAAGCCTGTTATTGTTTTAACGGGCGGAGAACCGCTTCTTAGAGAAGATGTTTTCGATATAGCTGACTATGTAAAATCAAAAGGTATGCGTGTCGGACTTGCTACAAACGGCACTTTGGTTGATGATAAAAAGGCCGAGAAAATTAAAGAGCACATAGATATAGTATCGTTAAGTATAGATGGTTCAAACAGTGCAATACACGATAATTTCAGGCATGTCAGCGGAGCGTTTGAAAAAACTGTTAATGCTGCAGGGATATTCAGGAAACTTGGAATAAATTTTATTGTTAACTCATCTTTTACAAAGAGGAATCAAAATGATATAGAAAATACGTATAAATTTGCAAAATCACTTGGCGCTTCAGCGTGGTATATGTTTATGGTAGTGCCGACTGGCAGGGGCGCAGATATCAGCAGTGAACTAATATCCAAAGAGGACTATAAAAAGATATTGAAATGGCATTTTTATATGGAGTTAGAAGAAAAAGAAATATTTGTGAGACCTACATGTGCTCCTGAATACTATGCTGTGTGTGATATGGAAGCTAAAAAAAACAGTATAGACTACACGAGAAGAAACTTAAGTTTTTCCACAGGCGGCACGAAGGGGTGTCTTGCCGGTCAGAAAATTGCATTTATAAACTATGAGGGGAATGTCAAACCGTGCAGCTATTTTTTAAGGGGTGCAGGAAATATTTTGGAAAAAAGTTTTCTTGACATATGGCACAATTCCAAGATATTTAAAGATATGAGAGATTTTAGTTCCTACAATAAAAAATGTGCATCATGTGAATATATTAATGTATGCGGGGGATGCAGAGCACGCGCTGATGCATATTACGGTGATTATCTTGCTATAGATCCGTATTGCTTTGTGTAAAATTACTATAATTGACATTACGCACTTTTCAATTTCTACAGCTTCACTTCAAGTTAATTATGAATTATAAATATTAAATTATAAATGTTGTATTATGGATTATACTTTTAGCTGACCTTACGCAAAAATTATCAGCACTGTCAACTAAAGTGCTTATTAT
>CAZOGA010000081.1:1789-5863 GCA_964579095.1 uncultured Desulfurellales bacterium | reverse complement strand
ACCTGACAGGTATAATTGTAAAAATCATTTATTTTTATACAATAACAAAGATAGAAAAGCATTAAATAAAAAAATTTAAAAACAAACACTCTGTTTATTCAAAGTGTGTAAGGTCAATTAATTATTGAAAAAAAAGTTAAATTATATATTATATTATCTGCAAAATTAAATTTGGAGGGTTATTGTTATGAGCAAAAAAATAGTCTATACTTCTAAAGCGCCTGAACCTATAGGTCCTTATTCTCAGGCTGTAATAGCTAATAATTTTATGTTTATATCGGGCCAAATTCCGATTGATCCTGAAAAAAATGAACTCGTTGAAGGAAGTATCGAAAAGCAGACGACAGTAGTTATGCAGAATTTAACAAATATTATTAAATCTGCACAGCTTGGCGTTGAAAATATTGTAAAAATTACAATATTTCTTAAAGATATTAATGATTTTCAGGCTGTAAATGGAGTTTATCAGCAATTTTTTGACGATAATCCTCCGGCAAGAGCTGTTGTTCAGGCTGCCAATTTACCCAAAGGCGTTCCTGTTGAAATAGAAGCTGTTGCATATATTCCTATAAAATAGAAATAAGGCATCAAGACTTAAGCATAGCTTAAAAAAATTAGTCTTTAATATTTAAGAATATACAATATAGGGGTATATATATGAGGAGCGGAACATTGTTTTTATCTTTTGCTGTAATTTTGTTTTTACTGATGAGCAATTTATCAAACGCAGAAAACGTTAAAATATTTTTGGTTCAAAGTTATTCAAGCAGTGATTTATGCGGTATGCCCCAGTTGAAAGGAGCAATAGATACGCTGAAAAAATCAAATTTTAATAAAAATAATACAACCATCTACACATTCTTTATGGAGACTAAGAAAAAAAACACAACAAAAAAACAGATTGAAAAAATAGCAGATAAAGCATACCGGCAAATCAGAAAAGTAAATCCTAATGTAGTATTCTTGTTTGATGATGCAGCATTTATGGAGCTTGCACCCAAATTGATACACACACGTTACAAGGTTGTATTCAGCGGAGTAAACAAGCCGTTAGAAAAATACAATAAAGCACTCCATTTTATGGATAAAAACAGAAATCCTACGGCCAATATAACAGGCGTACATGAAAAACTGCACATATATGACAGTATAAAATTCATAGAAAGCATAATAGGAAAAAAAGGTATTATAGCAGTTATTTATTCAGATGATATTATGGGAAAAATCCTTCAAAAACAAATACTCTCGGAGCTAAAAAATACAGAATATCACAATATGCTGAAAACCATTGAAGTAAACAATGTAAAAAAACTTATAACGGTCATAAGGCAGATAAATAAGGATAAACGTGTCGCTGCCTATATTTTAAACACTGAATCTATTGCAGATAAAAAGGGCAGCAGACTAAATATGTTTAACTCAATTCCAATAGCCGTGAAATATGCCCAAAAGCCTGATATTGCTATTAATACACATTTCTGCAAAAATGGACTGCTCGGCGGTGCCGCTGTGAATTTTTATGCAATGGGTGCTCAAGCAGCTCAGCTTGCAATAAAGATGCTTAATAATACGCCTATAAAAACATTAAAAATAGAAGATGCTGAAAAAGCAGACAGAGTCATCAATATAAAAAGAGCAAAACAGTTAAATATAAAAATACCGTTATATATAATGAATGCTTTAGATGCAGTCTATTAATAAAAAGCTTCAAAAAGAACTGTTTATACTTGTAATCGCCCCTTTAATTTTAGCAGGCGTTGCATTTTTTATGTATGTTTCTCTAAATTCAATACGCACAAAAACCAATCAAATAATAATAAAAGAGATGAAAACAGAAGCAGAAACTATGAAAAACGGCTTAGCCCTCTCTTTGCAGGCAAATAAAAATTTGATAGATGAAACATTTTTATATGCTCCGATAAATCAGAAAGTCCTTATTTATTATTTAAACAAATATATGTCACTCGCTCAAAAACGATATATCCAAAGCATGTATTTTACAAAAAAAGATAACAGCGTTCTGTTTTTATATCCCCATAATTCACAAATGTATATACCTATAGATGTATTAAAAGATTCGAGCATGTTAATAAAAAATATAAATGCAGCAAAGACTAAGAGACAATCTTTGTATTTTAACTGCTCTATATTAAACGCTGAATTTAAAGCCGTTCCCGCTATAATGTTTGTTAAACCTTTTTTTAAACCCTCAGGTAATTATTATGGAAGCGTAATAGAAGTGATTGACCTGCAAAAAAAATTGAGCGATATTTTCTCCTATATTGAAGATTATTCAGCAAAAATAGTTCCTTCTACAGATGGAGAACAAGATGCGTCAAATAACATGCTGCTATATACCATGTTTAAAATGCACAACAGCTCTTTTTATATAAGTATTAAACATAACTGTGCACAAAAAGAGGCTGTCTTGAAAAATATACATGATATCATGCTAAATCTGCTCTTTATGATTGTCATATCGTTTGTTATCATTGTATCAACAGCAATAATATTAACTAAATCAGCAGAAAAAGAAATACTGCAGACACAGATTCTGAAAAAACTTAATAGAAGAGTAAAAATGTTCGAAGAAACTATAGTTATACAGGAAAAACATTTGTCGCAGCACTCAATCAAAAAAATACTTTCAATGACAAATAATGTTTTTGGGGCGCACCTATCAGGTATATTTTTAAAAGGCAATGGTGATATAAACTACACTTTTGACGGCAGCACGCTAAAAAAGCAGAATTATCTAACAATACGCGGCTCTATAAGCGCCTATACCTGGAAGCAGAAGCGGGACACGATGATAAACGATTTTGAAAACACTGACTTCATAAGTGATGAAGTAAAAAGAAAAACAAAAGTGAAATCTTCCATCTGTTCTCTAATTTCATTTAAAGAACACAATTACGGCGTAATATGTGCTGGAAATACACATACAAAAGACGCATTTAAAGAAGATGATTTTGACTTTTTAAAACTCATTGCTCATAGTATTGCCGCAAATATATACCATTCAACTTTATCTAAGAACATTACAGAAACACTGCTGAATTCCATAGATGCAAGAGATTCTTACACAGAGGGACACTCAAGAAGGGTTGGAGAATATGCTAGGTTTATTGCGGATATTTTGGGATTTGATGAAGAATTTCAGAAAGATATATTTACGGCAGGACTATTCCATGATGTAGGCAAGATTGGCATACCGGATATTATTCTTCTTAAACCTACAAGATTATCACCTAATGAATACGAGATAATGAAACTTCATTCCCTATTTTCTTATGAAATTTTAAAGAACGCAGAAATGCTGAAAACTGTTATTACAGGAATTAGAGGACATCATGAACGCTGGGACGGTAAGGGCTATCCTGATGGCCTATCAAAAGAAAATATACCTCTTACAGGCAGGATACTTGCTGTGGCTGATTCTTTTGATGCCATAACGACACTGAGGCCTTACAAAAGTGCTATGGCACTTTCTAAAACAAAGCAGGAGTTAATAGATAATGCCGGCAGTCAGTTTGATCCTGATATTATAGAAAAGATAGCTCCACATTTAAAAGAAATGTATGATTCGGGTAAAGATTTTGTTAAAAGTGAAAAACATTTTTTCCCGCAGTTTGTTGAAAACGCAAGAAAAAATATATTCTACACAGATTGGTTCACCGGACTTATGACAATGGAATACTTCGAGACAACAATAAACAATTTAATATTAAAAAATATGGAGTTTTTTGTCTGCCGCATAGATATTGTTAATTTCTCAAGCATAAAATATAAATTAGGACGAAAAAAGGCATCTGATATAATACTTTCAATAAGCAGCATTTTAAAAATTTATGTAGGCAGTGAAATCGCCAGAACGCCTGATGACATCTTCACATTTATAGTTAAAAGCAAAAAAGATCCGACGGCATTAGTAAACGAAATAACAGATAAAATAGAATCTGAGACAAAATGTTCATTGAGATTTTCATATGTAATGTACCCCTCTAACGGAAAAAGCGCAGAGGAGCTGATATACAATTTGGATGCAAAACATAAGCAGGCAAGAAAAGCATG
>CAZOGA010000081.1:0-1689 GCA_964579095.1 uncultured Desulfurellales bacterium | reverse complement strand
AAAATTTGTCAGGCATAAACAAAAACGCATATTTATAGCAACGGCGATTGCTTTCGACAATGAGATGGATAGTATAGACTATAAAATATATCATTGACACATAAATGTTTTTTTATAAACTATCTTTGAAATTATAAAAAAGGAGAATGTAATGGGTAAAAAAGCTTTGATAAGTGTTTGGAATAAAGATGGCGTGGTTGAATTCGCAGAATTTTTGCAGAATAAAGGTTATGAGATACTATCTACAGGTTCAACGGGAAAACTGCTTAAGGATAACAACATAGATGTGATGTTTATAGAGGAATATACCAAATCAAAGGAGATGTTCGACGGCAGGGTCAAAACGCTTCACCCTATGATACATGGCGGCATACTCTATGTCAGGGGTAATAAAGATCATGAAAAAACAGCTGAAGAGTTTAATATAGATCCCATAGACATCGTTGTTGTGAACCTTTATCCGTTTGAGGCTACGGCGCTGAGGACAGATGACAGTGATGAACTGATTGAAAATATCGACATAGGCGGACCTACCATGCTTAGATCTGCTGCTAAAAATTTTAAAAGCGTGCTTGTTGTCGGCAGCGTTGAAGATTATAAAGAAGTAATGGATAAGTTTGATGATATAGATGAGGAATTCAGAAAGAGATATGCTCTTAAATCATTTGCAAAAACAGCTTATTACGATTCGCTTATTGTAGAGAAGTTTAAATTGGAAAGCGCAGATGAAATAGGCATTCCACTGAAATTAATTCAAAATTTGCGCTACGGTGAAAATCCTCAGCAGCCTGCAAAATTTTATAAAAATCCGTTAAATACAGGAATAGCCGACGCAGAGCAGCTTCATGGAAAAGAACTGTCCTATAATAATATTTTAGATATCGACGTTGTCTATAGGATAATGATCGAATTTGATGAAACTGCCTGCGCAATAGTTAAACACAATACGCCTTGCGGCGCTGCTATAGGAAAAGATGTAACGGACGCATATGAAAAAGCGCTCTCCTGTGATCCAATAAGCGCGTTTGGGGGCATTATTGGAGTAAACGGTAGTGTAAATGCTGAACTTGCCAAAAAGATAAGCGGGCGTTTTTATGAGGTTGTGGTGGCATTTGATTTTGAAGAGAAAGCCCTTAAAATATTAGAGAATAAGAAGAACATAAGGTTAATAAAAGTTAAAAAGATCAAGCCGTATAGATTCAATGAAACAAGAAGTGTGCTTGGCGGGTATCTTGTTCAAGAGAACGATTTGGATGGCGAATTTTCATATGAAACTGCTTCAGAAATCAGGCCTACAAAAGATCAGATTGCTGATTTGGAGTTTGCTTTTAAGATTGTCAAGTTTGTTAAATCAAATGCTATTGTTTACGTTAAAGATAGAAAAACTCTTGCCATAGGTGCAGGACAGACATCGCGTATTGACTCTGCCAAATTCGCAGCCATCAGAGCAAAAGACCTTAATATAGACTTAAGCGGATCCGTTATGGCATCGGATGGATTTTTCCCCTTTAGAGACAGTATTGATCTTGCAAATTCTCTATGTGTTAAAGCTGTCATTGAGCCGGGAGGTTCGATAAGAGACAAAGAAGTTATAGAAGCGGCAGACGAATTTTCCATTCCCCTGCTGTTTACCGGCACAAGACACTTTAGACACTGATAATATAGCTTTTTTTGAGGCATAATATTACC
>CAZOGA010000080.1:0-5925 GCA_964579095.1 uncultured Desulfurellales bacterium | reverse complement strand
TCCATTTTTTATTTATCTGATATATTTAAAATGAGTTATAATCTTGATTTTTTCATTTTCTTTAATATTATAGGATAAGCTTTAAAAAAGGAGATTGTATGATAAACGGATTATTAAAAAAGGTTTTCGGAACGCAGAATGAAAGAACGCTGAAGTCAGTAGAACCCTATATTAAAAAAATAAATGATTTGGAAGGTGGAATTTCTAAACTTAGCGATATAGAATTAAAGAAAACTATGGATGATCTTAGAATCAGATATTCGAAAGGTGAAACTTTAGATGATCTGCTTGCCGAATCCTTCGCTGTAACAAGAGAAACCGCAAAAAGAGTTTTGGGAATGAGGCATTTCGATGTTCAGCTTGTCGGCGGATATGTGCTGCATAAGGGGATGATTGCGGAGATGAAAACCGGCGAGGGCAAAACACTGGCTGCCACTTTGCCTATTGTTTTGAATGCTGTATCTGAAAATGGTGTTCACCTTGTCACGGTTAATGATTATCTTGCAAAAAGAGATGCTTTGTGGATGGCGCCTATATATAAATTCTTAGGATTTAGCATCGGTGTTGTGCAGCAGCAGAATAAATCTTTTCTTATTAAGTGGGATGATGAGAAAAAATTTACCGCCAAAGTTGAGCCTTGCTCAAGAAGGGATGCTTATAAAGCTGATATAACCTACGGCACGAACAGTGAGTTCGGTTTTGATTATCTGCGTGACAACATGAGTTATTCTTTGGATGAATACGTGCAGAGGGATTTTAATTATGCCATTGTCGATGAGGTTGATTCTATCTTAATAGATGAATCAAGAACGCCGCTTATTATATCAGGTGCTGTGGATCAGCCCAGCTCTGTTTATTATAATGTGAATAAAGCTATCAAAAATTTATCAGAAGAAGATTACGATGCCGATGAAAAGACCAAAAATGCTACTTTAACAGATAATGGAATTGATAAGGTGCAGAAACATCTTAAGGTTGAAAATCTATACGATGTTAAAAATATGGATGTTCTTCATATGATCAATCAATCACTGCGCGCACATAAAATGTATATAAAAGATAAAGATTACATAGTAAAAGGCGGGAAGGCTATAATAGTTGATGAGTTTACAGGCAGGCTGATGCCGGATAGGAGATATTCAGATGGCCTTCACCAGGCAATTGAGGCAAAGGAACATCTAAGAATACAAAAAGAGTCTCAAACACTTGCCACGATAACGTTTCAAAATTATTTTAGGATGTATAATAAACTTGCCGGTATGACAGGAACTGCCGACACGGAAGCTAAAGAATTCAAAGAGATATATAACTTAGATGTTGTTGTTATACCTACCAATCAGCCTGTCGTAAGGATTGATAATAATGATCTTATATATAGATCCTATAAAGAAAAAGTGGATGCTATTGCAAATGAAATAAAAGCAAGGCATGAAAAAGGGCAGCCTGTATTAGTTGGCACAACAAGCGTGGAAAAATCGGAGCATCTGCATAAAACGCTCATAAGAATGAGAATTCCTCATAATGTGCTGAATGCCAAATATCATGAAAAAGAAGCGCAGATTATAGCTGAAGCGGGTAATACAGGAGTTGTTACAATAGCTACAAATATGGCGGGCAGGGGTGTAGACATAAAACTAACCGACGAAACAAGAAATTTAGGCGGATTATTCATACTGGGAACAGAAAGGCATGAATCAAGAAGAATAGATAACCAGCTGAGGGGAAGATCAGGAAGGCAGGGAGACCCCGGTGAATCGCGTTTTTATCTGTCATTGGAAGATGATCTGCTGCGCATATTCGGTTCGGATAAGATACAATTATTAATGGGTAAATTGGGTATTGAAGAGGGCGAAGCAATAGAAAACAAGATGATTACAAAAGCTGTTGGAAATGCTCAAAAGAAAGTTGAAGCCTATAATTTTGATATGAGAAAGAATTTATTGGAATATGATGATGTTATGAGTAAGCAGAGGAATGTTATTTACTCTCAGCGAAAAAGTATACTTGAAGGGAAAAACTTAAAAGAAGACATTATGAATTATGTTGAATATTCAATTTTAAGCGCTGCAGACACATTTTTACCCGACAAAATAGATCCGTCGAATTGGGATATTAAAGGTTTTAATAAACAGACAAGGCATATTTTCGATCAGGAATTTAAGCTTGATACTGCAGCGATAGCAAAAGAGCACACAAGAGCAAAAGTTATAGAAGATATGAAAAAACAGCTTATAGATATATATAATGCAAAAGAAGAGCTTATTACTTCAGATGAAATGCGGAATTTGGAAAAGAGCATTATGCTGCAGGTGGTGGATACGCTCTGGAGAGAACATCTGAAAAATTTGGATTATCTGCGTGATGCCGTGGGATTAAGAGGATATGGCCAAAGAGATCCGCTTGTGGAATATAAGAAAGCGTCTTTTGAAGAATTTGAAAATTTAATAGATAGAATACAAGAGGATGTGATCACGGCTATTTATCACATAAAGATAGTAATTGAGCAGTGAGTACTTAGAAACGCCGTTTGATAAATTTCTCATATTTGAAATAAACGGTGTCTCTGTAAATTCTACAGTGTTTTCTAATAATAGGAAAGGTTCTCGGTTGTCGTCCTATATAAAATCAATGATGATGGATGTTTTCGAAGCGAGAGATATTGCGCTGTTTGATCACGCCGTTTTGGATACATCTTCATACAATGACAATCAAAAAAGTGTGCACGATTTTTTGATAAACACACAAAAAGGGCAGATCGTAACCTATTCCGATATGGCTATATCTTTATACCATAACAAAAAATATGCAAGAGCTGTCGGCAAAATATTAAATGCTAATAGATTCGTTTTTATTGTGCCTTGCCACAGGGTTGTCGGCAAACACTATTTGGGCGGATATAAAGATGGGGCTGACTTGAAAAAAAAGATACTGATTTGGGAAGGCGCAGAATTAAACGGGAATATGAATCTTTAGCAAAATCTCTGACAATATTATTGTCAAAACAAGCGAAAACGGATAGACAGAGGCATAGCTTACAGATGCATAGTCGGAGCGTGTTTTGCTGTTAACCATAGTTAATGTAGCTGTTGATGTCATAGCTCCTGATAAAAGCCCCATAATACTTATAAAATTCATTTTTAAAAGTTTTTTTGCTATTAATGTTGTTAAATATAAAGAGGCTATTACTGCGAATAAACTGATATATATAGCGTTAAATCCATATAATCTTAAATATTCCGATAAATGCTGCCCGGAATTAGTGCCTATTGCGGCTAAGAATACCAATTGGCCCAATGTTTTCATAAGCGTGTTTGAGTGAGGTGAGAGCTGCCATACAATTGCACCTGTTCTTCCCAATCTTCCCAATATTAATGATGTTATCAAAATTCCGCCCACAAAACTCAATTTAACCACGCCTACGCCCGGTATATTAAATGGTATGCTGCCTATAAATATGCCTATAATTATGCCTGCGGATATAGGCAGGAAATCTGCTGCAGGATAGGTTAGTAGGTTATTTCCTATCAGTTCTTCAACTCTTTTGCCGTATTTTTCCGGCGCTACTATATATAATTTATCGCCCAGCATCAGCGTAATGTTGGGATATGGGGATATATCTATACCTGCACGCCTTATCTTTGTTATGGTTCCTCTCATACGTCTTAATTTTTTCATGTCTGATATTTTTCTGCCTACTATATCTTTTGAAGTTACGAGCAGTCTATATACCTTCATATAATCGTGAAATTCATATTTTTTCGGTAGTTCTTCACCTAAGATTATCTTTATATTATCCAGCTGCTCCTGAGTTCCTGAAACCCTAACAATATCTCCATGGTGAAGGAGCATGTCTTTATCTTTTTTATTATCATCCGGCTGATTGGATTCTATTCTCTCTATAATTGTTGATGTTATATGCTCAACCTGCGATTTTGGAACACTCTTATTTTTGAAATTATCATTCGTTATTTTAAAATCTTTTACTATTATTTTTGGGTATAGATGCTGTTTCTGAAGCTCATAGTTTTCTGTTTCTTTCTCTATGTCAACTTTGAAAATCAGGGGTGATAAGGATGTGAATATCATAGTTGCGATAATACAGAATGGGTATACTGTGCCGAATATTATAGATATGGAAGGTGAATCCTTCATTTCCAGCGCTGCAGCAAGCGCAGGGGCGCTGCTCATTGATCCCGTAAACATCCCCTCTAATGCATCTGTCGGCAGTTTCAATATTATGCCCGATAAAACTATTAAGGCGAATATGGAAATAATAGGCATGGATGCAATTGCATTTAGCTTGAGGCCGTTTTTTTTAATTGCTTCAAAAAAAATTGGCCCGGATTGCAGCCCTACGGCATAAATGAATATTGCCAATCCGAAGAATTTATAGGTTGACGGCAAAATAATACCAAAATTGCCTGCCATTAAAGCTACAATCAGAACCGCAGATATATCTAATGAAAAGCCTTTAATTTTTATGTTTCCGAGAAAATATCCGAGTGAAATTATTAAAAATAGATAGAAAATATTACTATGCAGCATCTAATTGTCTGCCTCAAAAGACAAGCCTTTCAATTTTGAATAATATTTGCCCACATTCTCCGTTAGGTATTCGAATTTAAAAACGGATAATAAAAATTGACATTGTGAATCTTTTTCTTCAAATAAAGAGTTATAGTAGTTTGTCTGAGAATCATTCAGATCATATACTGTTGATAAGTTAAGTTTAAATTTTTCTTTTACGGCTGCGTAATCTTCTTTAGAGTGCTGCACGTATTTCTTTGAGAACCTCAGGCGTGATTGGGCATATTTTATATCCGTCAATGCCTGTTTTATGTTTTTTGAAATTAGCATTTTTTTATCTTTTAATTCCTGCCGAGTTTTTAGATAATCCATTTTTTTTTCCTGATATTCGTTTATTCGTGAAAATCCTGTAAAAATGGGAATGCTTAGCGTTAAATTTATATTTGCATCATTCATATCGGGCATATGACTGCTTGTGGTTCGCTCTATACTGTAGTTTAAATCAACATTCGGCAGAAATTTGGATACGGCAATGCCTATATTGTTGTGTGCCTGTTTGAGTGCATTTGCTTCAATAACTATTGCTGATAAATCTTGAATATGATCGTTATATGTTCTTGAGGGCAGTTGTATGTTTGTGTTAAGTATGGAGTCGTCGACATCAAACAATTTGTTGTATGATAAATGGTATGCTAAATCATATTTTGCATTTATATAATTCCTTTTGGCATCTTCCACGTCCATTTGTGTTTTGGAAAAATTCGATTCAACCGCGAATAAATCGCTTTTTGTTCCTATACCTACTTCAAGTTTAGCCTTTGCTATTTTTAAATTGTTCTGCGCATCTTTTAGCTTCATTCTTTGTATTTTTAATTTTTCCTTTGCGAGAAGAACGTTTATATAAACATTTTCTACATTATATATAAGCGTGTACTGATAATTTTTCTGCTTATATTTGCTGATGTATTTTGCTAATTCTGCATTTTTTACTTCGTTGGATATGCGGGCGCCTGAAAAAATGGTCAATGAGCCGGACAGCTGAGCTGTATTGGAACTGCTTGTATAATTGGAATAGGCTTTATTGTTAGGATAGTGCACATTATCATTAGTATGGGTGTAGCTTGCATTGAGTGTCGGGAACCTTTGACCTAAGGATTTTTTGTAGGCATATTTAGAGGCTTTAAATTGAATGTTCTGCGCCTTCAAATTATGATTATTGTGCAGTGCTTTTTCTATAGCACCCTTAAGCGTTATTATGTCAGCGTTTGCCAATGGAATATCAAATAGTATAATGATAAATAAAACAGTTAATACTCTGCTCATCAGCCTTTACTGGATGTTACTAAAATAACGCAGATAGTCAATATTAAACTATCAAATAAGTTGTATTTATATATA
>CAZOGA010000079.1:3253-6049 GCA_964579095.1 uncultured Desulfurellales bacterium | reverse complement strand
GTAAGGTCAGATAGATAATAATAGAAAAGGTTCTGATTAAGGCTGCTGCTGTAGTTTTATTTCGGCAGCTTTCCTATCCTTAACCCGCCCCAATGCTTGCCTTCTATATATATAGGAACAGATATATCATACATGGCATTTCCTGTATCTCTCATATATGTCTGAATAAGCAGGTTTTCTGTATTTTGTCCTGCCGCCAAACCTGTAGGATCGTTAAATATTCTCATAGATCGGTTGCCCACGAGGTCCTTTTCGTAATCACCTGTAAGCGGTTTGTCATAAACGGAATTATGCGCAGGCAAATATCCGTTGTTGTCAACAAGAACAACAAATCTAAAATCTGAATCTTTTGATAATATATTATCTTCTATCAACTGTATATTCTGTTTAACAAAATCTGTAAATCTTGTTTTGTATTTCTTGGGATTTGTATTAGGCAGTTCTTGATAGTTTCTATCCCATACATCGCTGCTTGAGATTCTGCTTGCTTTAACAGCATCTTCAAATACATTTTCTATCTCTTTTTTGCCTTGTTTTAGAATTTTGTATGCATCTTCAAGGGGATGATTTATCTTTAATTGCTTTAAAACGGAGAAGGATATGTTTGCGACTTCATTCAAGTCTGTGCTTTGTGAGGCAACCTCATTTAATTTTCCTATAACCTCTTTCGTAGATTGTGTAACCTGCGTTACAGTCTGTGTTACCTCTTCTATACTACTGGATTGCTCTTCTACTGCCGCAGTGATATTATTCAGCATATCCTTTGCTTTGTCTATCTCATGAACAACATTTGTAAAACTATCTTTTATAACCATAGCGTTATCGCCGCTTTCCTCTATCCCATCTGCAATTTCACCATTTTCTTTAATGAGTCTGTTTGCATTATTACTAACATTCGTTATCACTCCGCTTATCTCTAAAGCATTCTTCTGTGTCTTTTCAGCGAGTTTTCTCACTTCATCGGCAACAACGGCAAAACCTCTGCCTGCTTCACCGGCTCTTGCCGCCTCTATTGCGGCGTTTAAGGCGAGAAGATTTGTTTGATCAGCTATCTCGTTAATAACACCCACTATCCCAGATATATCTTTGATATTATTGTCAAGATCTTTAAATAAAACTCTGCCATTCTTCATTTTCTCTACGTTTTTAATTATATTCTTCTCAACATCAGTTATAATTCCAAGCGCATTCTGCGAGGCTTTATCAACATCGCTCATAAAGTTACTGAACTCTTCTATATTATTGGCAATACTTCCGACAGCTTGGGTTGAATCATTCATTGTTACATTTATAGCCTCAAAATTCTCCATATCCTCGTTTATCCCTTTCATTGCTTTATTCAGTTCAAAATTAAATTTAGCATTAAAAACACTTGTTTTCCCTGCGGCTGTTATGAGTTTGCCGAAATTTACATTAAGCATCTCGTAGAATTTCCCCATGAAGGATTCAAGAAAAGGGATTCCGGGAGATTTGACCTTTTGCAATAGGTCAATCCTTTCAGCGGATATAACATCTTTGAACTCTCTCTCTATAAATTTCATATTTTTTACTAAAGCTATGTAATATACTACAAAGTTACTTCCCGCAAATAGAAGCAATCCAACTATAAAAAAGATAAGAAAACCACTTATGTTGGAAACATACCAGAATATGCCCCCTACAAAAAGCAATAAAAATGTGATTCCGGTAAACAAGAATATTTTTGCAGCCATCTATCCGCCTCCTAAAAAAACAAAATTAATTAAAATTTAATTTAGCACCAATAAAAAATAAATACTGCTAAAATTATAGCTCTCTTGTTAAATATATGTCAAGTTAAAGTTTTTTATCTGTGTGCCAGATACCTATGCCCAGTATAAAAACTATCAACAAACTTATAATAAGATATAAGGATATGCCGTACACTTTAGGACCTGCATCATTTGACACCAGCATACCTGTTGCAATAATAACCGATCCCATAACCAAACTAATACCAATTTGGCGTGCAACATAACGAATAGTGTTTGTCATTTTATCAAGATGATAAACATCTATGCTTACTTTAACTTTCCCATCTTCAAGAGAAGCAAAAAGATTTCTAAAAACTACAGGCAGTTTTTTAGCCGCAAACAGATAATTTGCATTGGGCTTCAGCAACGCCTTGTATATTCTGAAAGGTGAATAGTATTTCCTCGCAAAACGTTTAAAATAAGGCTTCGCTACCTTAACAAAATTAAATTCCGGATAAAAGTCCCTGCCTACGCCGTCTGCTATGGTAATTGCACGCAGCAATGATGAGCTGCTCCTTGTAATATTTATCTTATGTTTTCTTAATACGTCAAATACATCATGCAGCATATCCGACAAGTGCATTCTATTCAGCGGCAGCGAATGATATATGCTTATCAGCTCAGCTATATCATTTTTTAGCTCGCTTTTATTAATCTCTTTTTTAAATTTGGAGAAATTCTCTATCGCCTGAAGCATCCTATCCTCGTCCTGTTCTATAAAACCCGATATCATCTCTATTAAATTAAATTTATCATCCTCTGCAATCCTCCCTACCATACCAAAATCTATATAACAGATCTTTCCATCTTCCATTATTATAATATTGCCCGGATGAGGATCGGCATGAAACAGTCCGACATCAAATATTTGATACCAAAAAACCTTTGCGCCGTATTCCGATATTTTTTTAAGGTCAAAGCCTTTTTCTATGAGCAGCTGTTTGTTTGTAGCCTTATAACCGAAAATATACTCCATAGTCAAAACATATCTGTTTGTATATTCCCAATAAACACGCGGTATATA
>CAZOGA010000079.1:0-3153 GCA_964579095.1 uncultured Desulfurellales bacterium | reverse complement strand
AAAGAATCCGCATACCCGTTTGCTATAGCAGATAGAGTTTTCATGGAACAAGGAACAATAATGCAGGCATCTATCTTAAATGAACCGCTGGCAATTGGAGAGTGCATATCATCATTATCAAAATATTTTATGTTATTTGATGCGATAAAATCAAAAAAATCTTTGTTTAACTCATCTTTAAATATTTCTACGGCATATTTTGATGCTGTAACATACAGTTTATGCTTGTTATGCAGATATTCTATCAATCTTTTTGCATATATGGCACCGCTTGCACCGCTTATGCCTACAGCTATTTTCACTCGACAAACACCTTTTTGCTGCCTATAATAACGGCGCTAACAACCCTTTTGGAACGCGGATACATAATTTTTATTATATCGTTATTATATCCTCCTTGCAAGGCTTTAGCAGTGGTATGAATTTTTACATTTCCAATTTCAACGCACACGCTAAGCAGATCGCCGTATTTTACCAATTTTCTTTTTTTTGTATTTGATAGTGTGAAAAAAGAATTCTTTTTTATATTCGATGCAGCAAT
This sequence comes from uncultured Desulfurellales bacterium, assembly GCA_964579095.1. Lineage (GTDB taxonomy): Bacteria > Campylobacterota_A > Desulfurellia > Desulfurellales > Hippeaceae > CAJXLZ01. The sequence goes on along the minus strand of CAZOGA010000079.1, from coordinate 2,612 downwards.
AGTGCCGGTAATAACATTCAGTGAAGTAACCGCGGTTTGAGAAACATACCCTGCATTAATAAATTTTATATCGCTTCTCTTGATAACGCTGCCGTATCTAATATCACGTGCAGCCACGGGGACAAGAGTACTTTTGGATATTTTTGCACTGATTCCTATACTTCGGTATGTTTCCCCGTTTTTTACCGCAGCTATATTTATCCACAAATATTTATTGTTCTGACGTACATTTTTTATCTTTAACTTATATTTGTAATACGGCAGAGCTACGGGCATTTTACTTATGAATAAGATATGTTTCAAACCTGTGAGATGCAGTACATCTTTTTTGGTTATCAAAAATCTTTTGCGCTTTATAGTAATATTGCCGCCGCACAACGTAAATTTATATCCCTTATTTCTTAAGGCAGACTCAATATAATTTTTATGCAGTGTTAATGTCTGCGATATCGCGGGAGATATTGCTATCGCAAGGCCATACAAACTCTGCGGGCATTTTATGCATACATCGTTTAGAAAGACCCTATTCTTATCCACAACTACCCTATTTTTTAATTGAATGTCGCAGCCAAAAACGTAACTTATAAAAACAAAAAGACTAACGCTTGAGATTGTTAGCAGTCTGAAGCATCTCATCACTTGTCTGAATCGCTTTTGAATTGGTTTCATATGCCCTCTGCCCCGCTATCATTTCCACCATTTCCTGAACAACACTAACATTTGACATTTCCAGCACTCCCTGTTCCAATGTTCCAAGACCGTTATTTCCCGGATTTCCTACATTTGCATCACCTGATGCGTCTGTTACCTTGAAAAGATTATGCCCCATAGCGCTTAAACCAGCCGGATTAATAAAGTGTGCGGTCTGTATCTGCCCTATCTGCGTCGGTGTGTCCTGCCCCTGCTCAAGCACGGATACTGTCCCGTCATTTCCTACACTGACGCTCAATGTGTCCGATGGTATTGTTATTTCAGGTGACATTGTATAACCGTCGCTTGTCACAAGTCTTCCGTTGTTGTCTACTTTAAATGCCCCGCTTCTTGTATATGCCGTTGTTCCGTCAGGCATGGATACCTGGAAAAAACCATCCCCCGCTATTGCAATATCTAAAGGATTACCTGTCTGCTTGAAATTTCCTTGAGCAAAATTTTTAACGATACCGGCAGTCTTAACGCCGAGACCCACTTGAATTCCAGCAGGCTGCACAGTATTTGATGTTGTTGCAACACCAGCCTCTTTTATTGTTTGATACAGCAGATCCTGAAAATCCACCCTGCTTCTCTTAAAACCCGATGTGTTTACGTTTGCCAAATTATTAGCAATGGTATCTATGTTCATCTGCTGCGCTTCCATTCCGGTTGCCGCCGTCCATAATGATCTTATCATAAAGCCCCCTTACACTACTCTACTAACCTTTTCTATAACATCTGACGCCAAATCATTGCCCAAAGCATCTATCACCTTCTGATATCTGTCAAAAGAACGCTGAGCTTCTATCAAGGAAACCATTTCTCTTACTATATTAACATTTGACGTTTCCAAATATCCTCTATCCAATTTGAAGTTTTTTTCACTTATCGGCTTTTCGCTATTGATTGCTGAAAATGTATTATCCGCATTATGTACAAGATTGGAATAGTTATTAAAATCTCTGACAGCTATGTTATCGACGTTTACCCCGTCTGATTTAACTGAGCCATCTGATTCTATAGTGTTTTTCAATCCAGTCAATTTTATCATCTTGCCGCTTCTAAAATAATTTTCACCGAGAACAGGATACCCTGTGCCACGCTGCACCAAAACACCGTCTTTGTTTATGCTGAACTCTCCGTCTTTTGTGTATGCAACACCCTTTGGTGTAAGCACTGCGAAAAATCCCTTTCCTTCTACGGAAAAATCCAAATTATTGCCTGTATGTTTAAAAGAACCCTGTGAGAAATCAATATAACTTTTGCTCATATGGGCAGCAGAATTTATGGTCTCATTAATAAACCCTTTAGATCTATACGTATTGGGTTCAAGCGGCAGCTTTAGATTGGAAAATCCGCTGATACGAGACCATGATTTTATATTGATGCCCTCTTTTTTAAACCCCGGTGTATTGACATTGGCAATATTGTTCGTAATGTTATTAACTCTGTTCATCTGCGTAATCATTCCGCTTGCTGCCGTATAAACACCGTTGAACATAAAAACCTCCACAATTGTTATTAACGCTAAATTATATTAGCAAATAATATTCCATGAGGTTTTTATATGCCGTCAAATAAACAAAAACTCCACTATTTCACCTTTATTGATATGTTTTACGCCTCTCGGTGCAGCAAAAAAACCATCTGCCTTTGCAAGCGCCGCAATATCACCCGAGCCGTTATAACGAATCTGCTTTATAACAAATTCATTATCTGTAAAATCAATTATACAAGGTGTAAAATGCAGTCTATCGGGTTTTTTATCAAAATCAAAATCCATAATACCTGTATAAAACTTATGTTTAAAATCATCGCATCCCAATAAATTATCTATTAAGCGTTTGACAAAAATTTCAAACACAACAAAAGTTGAAACAGGGTTTCCGGGCACGCCAAATACATATACAGTCCTATTATTA
>CAZOGA010000078.1:0-6077 GCA_964579095.1 uncultured Desulfurellales bacterium | reverse complement strand
TGCCATTGGCTGGAGCGACAGCGTAAAGCGATTATTATATGTCTAAATTTATTCTATTTTGTAGGACCGAAAATAGCTATAGGCTGAAATTTGCCATTGTTTACTGTTCTTATCACCACGCTTCTATATGTTTTTCCGTTAATTATACGGATAATGCCGCTTGCACCTCTAAAATATGTATTTCTTACGGCGTTCCCCAATTTGTCAGTATCAAAACCTACTCTTTCTGCCTCATGTATGAGCAGCAGATAAGCATCGGCTCCTAAGCTCTCGGCGGAATCCGGAGCTTTATGAAAATGTTTTTTATAAAGCTTGATAAATCGTTTGGACAATTTTGTAATAGGCATATCTGCATCAAAATCATCTGTAAATGTTATTCCATCTACATATTTTTTACCTATATTAATCAGAGCATCTGTGGCTGCGGCAGATCCGGAAAATATTTTGGCTTTAGATCCTGCCATACGTATTGTTCTTGCGAAAAGAGCTGTTTCTCTGTAGTAGGTTGTCATATAAATAAAATCCGGGTGCAGATAGTTTATTTTCGCCGATAGTGCGGAAAAATCATTTTCCATGCCGTTCGTTTCATATATTTTAATAATATGGCCTCCGAGTTTTCTAAAATATTTTTTGAAAAAATGCGTCAGATCTACAGAATAATCCTGCGAGATATCCTCCACTATTATACCCCTTTTATATTTTGGAAAAGATGATATATATTGAGCCATAATCTTTGCCTGAATGTCATTCGTAAAACATACGCGGGATGCAAATTTTTTATTTTTCGTTAAGCTTAATCCATTTGCTGATGGGATTACATCAATAATATGTTTCTTTTCGGTTATTGCCAATCCTGATAATGCATTTGTTGTAGTAACCGGTCCTATTACCGCTTTAATATGCCTGTTTGCCAATTTCTGCACTGCAAGTGCGGCTGATTCCGGATGACTTGCCGCATCTTCTAAAATAAGATTAATTTTTCTGCCATTAATTGCCGGTTTTATCTCGTGCGCTATTCGTATACCCCTCCATTCTGCCTCTCCCCATGCTGCAACAGGCCCCGTCATAGATAAATACACACCTATTGTGATATTGTTATCCGCATAAGAGGATGCTGCAAATAATATTGAAATAAACAACAAAAAGACTATACGCATGTCATACCTCCAAATGTTAATATGTTAATCTAACTAAAATAAATAATAAACAATACCTATCTTGTGTCAAGCAAAAATCTCCGCTGCAGATATTTAAGGTTAAAGTGAATTGAATTTTGTTTCGAAAATGAATAGTATATTAACGTATTTTAATTTAAGGAGTGTTCTATGAGTTTTAAGTGCGGTATTGTGGGGTTGCCCAATGTCGGCAAATCTACAATTTTTAACGCTTTATCTAAAGGCAATGCGGAAAGTTCAAATTTTCCTTTCTGCACAATAGATCCTAACGTGGGTATCGCTTATATTAATGATAAACGTTTATATAAATTGGCAGATATGGTTAATCCGAAAAAGATAACGCCGGCTGTTGTTGAATTTGTTGATATTGCCGGACTTGTTAAAGATGCACACAGCGGCGCGGGGCTGGGCAATAAATTTTTATCACATATAAGGGATGTTGAGGTAATTGTTCATGTTGTAAGATGTTTTTCAGATGAAAACATTATTCATACAGAAGGCAGTATAAACCCGGAAAGGGATATAGACATTATCGAAACCGAGCTTATGCTGGCTGATCTGCAGACTGTGGAAAATGCACTCAGCAGGGCTAACAAAATGTCGAAATCCAATGAAAAACAGTATAAAATAAGAGCCGGTATTTTGGAAGATATTAAAGCTCTTCTCGAGACCGGGAAACAGTTAAGAAATGTTGATTTAACCAAGCAGCAGCAGGAAATTATAAAGGAATTAAGACTGTTATCGGCAAAACCGGTGATCTATGCGGCGAATGTCTCGGAAAATGAAATTGAAGGAAATAAATATTCGGAATCTGCTAAGGCAATAGCGGAAAGCCGAAGCTCTTCTTTTGTTATAATAAGCGGGAAGACAGAAGAGGAGCTGTCGCAGCTTAGTGATAAAGAGAGATATGAATTTATGTCAATGATGAACATTAAAGAGTCAGGCTTGGATAAATTGGCAAGGGTAGGTTATGATACATTGGGTCTTATAACGTTCTTTACAGCAGGTCCAAAGGAGGTGCGCGGCTGGACAATAAAACAGGGCACAACCGCCAAGGATGCCGCAGGAACAATACATTCGGATATCGAGAGGGGGTTTATAAGGGCTGAAATCATAAGCTATGAAGATTATGTTAGACTGGGCGGAGAAAAAGAGGCTAAGGAAAAGGGTTTGATGAGGCTTGAAGGTAAAGATTATATAATGAAAGATGGAGATGTGGTTTACTTCAGGTTTAATGTATGAGAGTGATAAGGGACTTAAGCAGAGCGTATAATTTTGATAATTTATCTATAGCTTTGGGCAATTTTGACGGTATTCATATAGGGCACAGGAAAATTATTCAGGCAACTGTGAATATGGCAAAGCAGTCGCATGGGTGTGCAGCTTTATTTACTTTTTATCCGCATCCGCTGAAGGTACTGAAAGAATCTAAGGAACCGTTTATTATACAGACCTTCAAAAAAAAGATGCAGATAGTGAGGCAGATGGGCATAGATATGGTTGTGTGTGCTAAATTCAGTAAAAATTTTGCGAATATGCATCCTGAGGTTTTTGTTAAAGATATACTTATAGATTCCCTGAAAATAAAAAATGTATGTGTAGGCTATGACTATACATTCGGAAAATACGGTAAGGGCACGGTGAATTCTTTAAGAGAATATGCTAAGAAATATGATTTTAATGTGCATATCATACCGCCTGTTAAGATAGACGGCATTATAGTCAGTTCGTCCAGAATTAGAGAATTTTTGAGAGCAGGACAGATAAAAGCCGCAAACCTATTTTTGGGAAGGAATTATACTATAACAGGTGTTGTCAAAAGAGGCGATGAGAGGGGAAGAGTTCTTGGTTTTCCCACGGCCAACATATATCCTCATAATGAAATACTACTGAAAAACGGTGTTTATGCCGCATATGTATATATTAACGATAAAAAATATAAAAGTGCTGTCAATATAGGCAGCAATCCTACATTTTCCGGTGTGGATGTTCATATAGAGGCGTTTATCTTTGATTTTAATAAAGATATATATGGAGAAAAAATAACCATAGAATTTGTTGATTTCCTAAGAGAAGAAGTGAAATTTAAAAAGATATCCGATTTAACAGACAGGATAAAATTGGATATAAAAGAATCTAAAAAACTTTTATAAGGGGATATTATGAATTTTTTAGATCTGCAGGAATATATAGAAAAGCTTAAGAAGAAGGGTGAATTAAAAATTGTGAGAGCTGAGGTGAATCCTGTATATGAGATGGGCCATATTGCAGACAGACTGATAAAGTCCGGAGGGCCTGCTGTATTGTTTGAAAATCCTAAAGGAAGCGCTATCCCTGTTGCTATGAATCTATTCGGCACAAAATCACGTATGGAATTTGCGCTGGGTGTAAATAACTTAAATGATTTAGGAAAAAGGGTTGAAGAGTTAGTCAACGTTGAGACACCTATGAATTTTTGGGATAAGCTTAAAAATGTGATGAAGCTGAAAGAGTTTGCCAAATTTTTACCTAAAATTATGGAAAATCCGCCATCTCAAGAGGTTATTGATGACGATGTGAATCTAAACAGTCTGCCTATTTTAAAAACATGGCCTGAAGATGGCGGAAAGTTTATTACACTGCCTATGGTTTTTACAAAAAATCCGATCTCAGGTAAGCAAAATTGCGGCATGTATAGGATGCAGATGTTTGATAAAAACACCACGGGCATGCATTGGCATATTCATAAAGATGGATCTCAGCACTACAGACGGTATAAAGAAAAAGGTGAAAAAATGCCTGTATGTGTGGCTATAGGTGCAGACCCTGTAAGTATTTATGCTGCTACTGCTCCTTTGCCTGAAGATATAGATGAAATGCCGTTTGCAGGTTTTTTAAGAAGAAAAGCCATCAGATTGGCTAAGGCCACATTGTCTGATATGCTTATTCCTGCGGATGCAGAGATAATTTTGGAGGGATATGTTGACCCAAGTGAGGATTTGAGACTTGAAGGACCATTCGGCGACCATACGGGATATTATTCGCTGGCTGATTATTATCCTGCATTTCATATCGCAAGAATCACAAGAAAAAAACATCCCGTTTATCCTGCTACAATCGTGGGTAAGCCGCCTATGGAGGATTGCTATATAGGAAAGGCAACAGAGCGCCTATTTTTGCCTATTATTAAAAAAATTCTGCCTGAAATTACAGATATTAATATGCCGATCGAGGGCATATTTCACAATTTTGTTTTTGTTTCGATTGATAAACAGTTTCCTGGACATGCTTACAAAGTTATGAATGCACTTTGGGGATTAGGAATGATGAGTTTGGCGAAGATCATTATTGTGTTTGATAAAGATGTTAATATACAGGATATAAAAGATGTAATATGGCGTCTCGGAAACAACATAGATCCTAAGCGGGATACACTGTTTACAAAAGGGCCGCTGGATGCTTTAGAGCATGCGTCCGATATGCCGAATTTCGGGAGTAAAATGGGCATAGATGCAACAAAAAAATGGAATGGGGAAAATTTCAACAGACAGTGGCCTGATGATATTATTATGGATAAGAATATCATAAATCTGGTGGATAAAAATTGGAACAAATATTTCAAATAGTATGAAACTCGCAGTAGATATAAAAAACGGATTTCAAAAAGGCACAGCCACAAGTTTTAAAATAATTATTTTTACAGTTCCCTTTTATATTTTGGTTGATATTCTGCATCAGATGGGGATAATAGGAAAAATAGGAAGCATTTTTACGCCCGTTATGAAATTCGTAGGTCTTCCCGGAGAGGCATCCATTGTGCTTATCTCGGGATTCTTTCTAAATTTATATGCTGCCATAGCTGTAATGGTGCCGCTCGGCTTAACCGTTAAGCAAGTTACTATTATAGGCTTAATGCTCGGCATAGCGCATAGTCTCGTAATAGAAACCATAATATTGTCAAAAACGGGAGCAAAATCATACATTATTGTTGCTACGCGTCTGCTTGTATCACTAATTGCGGGTGTAACGGTGAATTTGTTATGGCAATAGATATAATATCGTCCATAAAGGGCGCATTCTATTTAAGCATAAAACTGACAATAATTATAGTTACTTTGACAATTATATATGAAATATATGAGCATTCGAAATTGTATGAATTCACAAAAAGAATGGCGGATAAGCCGCTTAATCGGATTGGAATATCAACCAATGCATCTATTAGCATGATTGTGGGCCTTTTTTTGGGTATAACATACGGCGCAGGGATACTTATTAGAAATGCATCGGAAGGCAAGATGAACTATAAAGATATTATATTGTCTGCTCTATTTTTATCTGTTTGCCATGCTGTTATTGAGGACACATTAATATTTGTAGCTGTTGGTGCAAATGGTGTTGTGATGATTACAACGAGAGTAGTGCTTGCACTGATTATTATATTAATGCTGAATATGCTTTGGAGCAAGAATCAAGTGAGCAAAAAGGGCAGGTAATTTGATTTCGATTATTAATTATTTGAAATTATTTTTTATCCTTTAAAACATCCATTTTTATAAATTCTGTATTGATTGATAAGTATTTTTTTATTGACAAATTTCATATTTTCAATAGTATTTCATCTGTTGCCGAAAAGCGGGAATAGCTCAGTTGGTAGAGTACGACCTTGCCAAGGTCGGGGTCGCGGGTCCGAGTCCCGTTTCCCGCTCCATTTTTTTATACGTTAAAGCCGCGGCGGCATAGCCAAGTGGCTAAGGCATAGGTCTGCAAAACCTTGATCCCCGGTTCGAGTCCGGGTGCCGCCTCCAAAAAACATTTTAGCCGGGGTGGCGGAATAGGTAGACGCAAGGGACTTAAAATCCCTTGGTGCTATGCACCGTGCGGGTTCGATTCCCGCCCCCGGCACCACTTAAAGCCTGTTAT
>CAZOGA010000077.1:0-6174 GCA_964579095.1 uncultured Desulfurellales bacterium | reverse complement strand
CAATTTATAATACAAGCTGCTCTATGTCTTTCTTTTTGCCCACCACGGTCAATATATCATTTTCCATAAGAATCTCATCCGGATGCGGATTAATATCTATTTTGCCATCCCTGTCAATGCTTATTATATTTATGCTGTATCTATTTCGTATATCGAGCTGCTTAATTGTCTTATCGCAGAATTGCTTCGGCGCTTTGATTTTTGAAATAATATATTTACTTGAAGTTCCTATTTTTTCTATGATATCTATGCCTGCAAGACTGTTTGCAAAAACTGTACCCATTTCTTTTTCAGGGAAAATTACGCGTTTTGCTCCGACTTGAGCCAATATTCTGCCGTGTAGTTTATTAACGGCTTTTGCATATATATTTTTTATGCCCATACCGTGCAGGGTCGCGACGCACATAATGCTTGTTTCCAAATTTTCCCCTATAGACACAACTACGGCATCTGACTCTGATATACCAATCTCTCTCAAAGAATTCTCATCAAGGCAATCCGCCTGATATATGTTTTGTATTCGCTCCGACAGTTCCCTGATAACGGTTTCATTTTTATCTATACACACAATCTCTTTTCCCAGTTCATTCAGCCTTTCTGCTATACTGCTCCCAAATCTGCCCAAGCCTATTATAACAAATATGTCTTTCATACAAGCACTCTCCCTTCAGGAACTTTATATTTTTTTACTCTGCGTTTTTTAAAAATTGCCGCAGCAAATGAAAATATGCCTATTCTGCCTATAAACATTAACATAATTATAATTATCTTACTTGTATCTGTGAATACACTTGACAGGCTTAGGTGATTGCTTATTGAAAGACCAACAGTCGATAATGCAGAAACCACCTCAAATAATATATCTAAAAAATTCATATTTTCTATATCGCTGATCACAAACGCAGAAATAGTTATTAATATCGTTGATAATGACATAATAACCAGTGATTTTTTTATTATATTGTCAGATATACGTCTGCCGAATATATTCGTATTTTCCTCACCTTTTATATAGGAGTATAAAAACAGGATAATTACTCCTGCAGTTGTAGTCTTTATTCCTCCTCCCGTTCCGCCTGGCGATGCACCTATTGCCATCAACATAGTACACAAGAATATGGTGGTATTGTGCATATGCGTTAAATCAATGCTGTTGAAACCGGCCGTCCTCGTTGTTATACTTTGAAAAAGACTAATTAGCATTTTAGAAAAAAATCCTTCATTTCCTAAGGTGTTATTATATTCAATTGTAAAAAATAAGAGAGCGCCGAAAAATATCAATACAATTGTTATTAATAAAACAAGTTTTACATGAATGGACAATCTTTTAATAAATTTTTGCTTATAAAGAATCAGTTCATCAACAACAATAAATCCTATTCCTCCGATAACTATTAAAGACATAATAGTTATATTAACAATAATATTGTTTTTGAAACCGATGAGACTATTGCCGAAAAGCGAGAACCCTGCATTATTAAATGCACTGATTGAGTGAAATATGCCATAGTATATACCCTTTTCCAATCCGTAGTAATGTGAAAAGACGACAGACAATATTATAGATCCCAAAAATTCGCATATGAACACAAATAGAATAACTCTTTTTAAAAAATCTAAAATGTTATGCATTGAAGGATAGTTTAAAGATTCTTTTAAGATTAATTTATCTGCGTATGAAAAATTTTTTTTAAAAGATAACAGCAAAAAGGATGTAGAAGCCATATAGCCCAATCCGCCTATCTGTATTAACAGCAGTATTATGAGCTGCCCTATTAAAGTAAAATGATTCATGCTTACAACTGTTAAGCCGGTCACACATACAGCACTGGTCGATGTGAATAGGGCATCAATATAAGTAAGATGACCTTGATATGAAAACGGCATATACAGAACCACACTTCCCAATACAATAAAAAATAAGAAACCAAAAAGTATTGTTTGGAGAGGATTATTATGTTTCTGTTTCATAGGTATTTTACAAAATTATATCAATTTTCTAATGTCTTTGACGGTTTGTCTGTAATTACTGTCTTTAAAAAAAGCGCTCCCCATAACAAAAATATCCGCACCGAGCGAATCAAGTTTCTGAATATTGCATTTATTTACACCGCCGTCCACCTCGATTAAATATTTATATTTTTCTTTTTTTCTTAACTCATCAAAATATGCTATTTTTTTGTCGATGTCGGCAATGTATGTCTGCCCGCTGAATCCCGGATTAACGCTCATAACAAGCACCATATCCACATATGATAAAACATATTCGACCTCTAACGGGTGAGTAGAAGGATTTAAAGAAACTGCGGCTTTTTTGCCTAATTCTTTAATATGTCTCAATGTTCTATGCAGATGTGTACAGGCTTCAACGTGCACGGTTATTATGTCAGATCCGGCTTCAGCATATGCATCTATCCACCGCTCAGGTTTTTCTATCATAAGGTGAGTATCTAATACCATATTTGTAAATTTTCTTATCTGCTTCACAATAGGCGGTCCGAATGTTAGATTTGGAACGAAATGTCCGTCCATAATATCTAAATGAAGTGTTGTAATACCTGCTTCTTCCAGCTTTTTTATTTCATCGCCCAAATGTATGAAATCAGCAGAAAGAATTGAAGGTGCAATTAATTTATTTTTCATCTTTTTCTTCCTTTTTTATCTTTGTAATGCCGATTTTTAACAATTTATTTTCTTCCTTTCCCAGAACCTTAAATTTATATTGATTAAAAATAAATTCATCACCTATGTCCGGTATTTTCCCTGCTAAGTCAAATACTAATCCTCCAACACTTTCATAATCTTCCATGTCATGTGTTTTTTCTATACCCAATTTTTCAACAAAATCATCCAAATCCATTTTCGGATTTACGATATACTCACCATCGCCCTTTTTTATAAATTCCTCTTCTTCTTTGTCGTATTCATCTCTTATCTCACCTACAATTTCTTCTAAAATATCCTCTAAGGTCACAAGACCAGCAACTCCCCCATATTCATCAACAACTATTGCCATATGAACCCGTTTTTTCTGAAATTCTTTTAACAGCTCGTATATATTTTTTGTCTCAGGCACAAAATAAACCTTTTTCATAACATCTTTCAAGCTTATTTTATCCAATCCGCCTTTAATATAGGCAAGCAGATCTTTAATATACAGTATGCCTTTAATATCATCAATATCATTTCCATAAACAGGAATTCTCGAATACTCCGTTTTTTCTATAATATCTAATAGAGTATCCATAGAAGCATTCAATTGAACAGCTGCAACATCTATTCTCGGCACCATAATCTCTTTGACATCTATGTCTGTAATGTCCATTATATTATGCATCATATCCTCGGTCTCGCCCTTTAATATTCCCTCTTCCCCACCTACATTTATCATGAATTCAAGTTCTTCTTCGGTAATAAGAGGCTTTTCTTTGGTGATTTCACCACCCATTATCTTTATCAATCCGGTAACAAATATATTTAGAATATATGTTAGAGGATAAAAAAGATAGTAAAATAATTTTAAGAATTTTATTGCTGCAAGTGCAAATTTTTCAGCATTATGTTTCGCAAATGTTTTTGGGGTTACCTCTCCAAAAAACAAGATTAAAATTGTCATTACACCTGTTGTAATAGCTATTTCATTGCTTCCGAATATCTTTTTTGCAGCATCTGCTGCCAGAACAGACGCGAATATATTTACAACATTATTACCGATAAGTATAGTATTAAGCGTTTTATTCGGATGTTTAAGCCACAATTTCAAATCTTTTGCTTTCTCACCTTTTTCACTTAAAATATGTATAACTTTAACATCAGACAGTGATGATAAAGCTATTTCCGATGAAGAAAAGAACGCAGAAAACAATAAAGATATGCCTATTAAAGTTAATTCTAAATCTAAACTCAAATTTTAATTCCTCAATTATTAAAAATGTTTAAAACCCGACTTTGCAATGTCCATAGGATGACCGTTTTTTATGATGTAAACCCCTTTCTTTGAAATTGTTTTTCCAATTCTCCTTACCCCTTTTATCTTTTCTACTTTTTCTCTATCTTCTTTTTTCGCGCAGAATGCAAGTTCATAATCTTCACCGCCTGACAACATTTCCTGTTCAGATACAATATCCGTATGGCAAAACGGCACTTTATTAAAATCAATTTCCATGCCAATGCCGCTCTCTTCGCATATATGGTTGCAATCCTGTATTAATCCGTCGCTTATGTCTATCATAGCCGTTGTCAATTCTCCTATTTGCAGTGCTATATCGCATCTCGGTGTTGGATTTATATGATATTCAATCAAATCATGATATCTATCCGCATTTGCTGTATTCATTGCTCTTAATCCGGCATAAGAGCAGCCGATTCTGCCCGTAACATAAACATCTTCGTTGATGCGCGCGCCGCTTCTTTTTATAGATTTATTCCTTTTGTTAATTCCTATAAGCATCACATTTATCGTAAAAACCGATGTTTTTGTCGTGTCTCCCCCTAAAAGTTTAATGTTGTATTCTCCCGCCATTTCAATGAAACCATTAATAAAGCTATCCACATAATTCAGTTTTGTACCAGGCTCTATGGAGAGCGACAAAAATGCCCATTTAGGCTCTGCTGCCATAGCGCACACATCGCTTATATTAACAGCGAGCGATTTTCTGCCCAATTTATATGGATCACTATTTTCATAAAAATGCACATTTTTAACCAGAGCATCCGTAGTAACAAGAATCTCCTTCTCTTCAAAGGGTATAATTGCACAATCGTCCCCAATGCCGTAAATATCGCCTGTATTATCGGCATATCTTCTTATTATATTGATCAGGCCAAATTCGCCTATGTCCTCTATTTTTTTATCCATTCTTTTATGTTATCATTAATGTGCTTTTTAAAATATTTAACAGGATTCTGTGTGTATTTTTGTTCAACGAAACTTTTTGGAAAATTATGCGGATATAGATAGTGGCCTTTTGCGTGCGATTTTAGACATTCGGGAACTTCCATCAGCAGCCCATTTTTAACATCTTTAATTGCTTCATTGATAGCACTATAGCATGAATTGGATTTTTTTGTCAAAGATAAATATGCGGTGCAGTGGGCAAGGGTTATCCTTGCCTCGGGCATGCCTATATCTTTAACAATATTTAGAGCACTCGAGGCAATATTAATGGCGTTGTTATCGGCGAGCCCTATATCCTCACTTGCCAAAATACACAAGCGCCTCGCAATAAATTCAACATCCTCGTTGGCTTCAAGCAGTCTTGCCAAGTAGTAAAGTGCGCTGTCAACACTGCTGCCCCTTATGCTTTTAATATATGCAGATATTAAATTGTATCGCTGCGTAGTATCGTCATATCCTACATCTATACTGAACTGTTCCTTAATATTTTGAGGCGTGATTGCCCTTTCTTTCAATATATTAAGCATATTATACAATCTGCGCGCATCATGGGATGAATATAAAATAAGAAGATTGAGAGATTCTTTATCTATTGAAATATTAAGCAATGATATGGCTTTGTGAGTTAATCTCTTTAAATCCTCATCGCTTAGCGCTTTGAACTGATAAACAAAACAACGGGAACGCAGCGCCTTTGATAATTTAAAATAGGGATTTTCCGTTGAAGTGCCTATAAGTATAGCCGATTTTTCTTCAAGATAGGGCAATAATATATCCTGCTGTTTCTTATCAAACCGGTGTATTTCATCAACCATAACTATCACCGGTTTATCACTTTTCCCTTTATTTAATGCATCTCTTATCTGCTTTGCCGTGCAGCTTGTGGCATTGAGGTATGCAAATTCCGCATTGTATCTTTCAGATATAAGTTTGGCGTAGCTCGTCTTGCCGCTGCCCGGGGGGCCGTACAATATCAATGAGGGCGGCAATATTTCGGCATGATAAAAATTATAAAGCGGTTTGTTCTGCCCAAACAGATGCTCCTGTCCTACGAGTTCATCGAAATTTTTCGGAGCTAATAATTTATTAAGGTCGGTATCCATAGAAAATTCATACTTGTAATAAAATACAATCTTTTTTCAAACACATACGACATAAAATATCATATTTTCCTAATTTTTCAACATTTATAGCTGGCCTTACGCACCAAGTGTCCCCCGCTGTGCTAAACTACACCACCAACGCAAAGTAAAACTGCACCAGTAAGAATTAATTTG
>CAZOGA010000076.1:0-6255 GCA_964579095.1 uncultured Desulfurellales bacterium | reverse complement strand
GTTGGCTTTATATATTTCCTGCGCAGTCAGCGTTATATCGCTTGATAGGTTATCCGAATATTCAACGTTTCTTGCGCCGTCGTCTCCTGTGTATAGATTGTTTCCGCCTGCCTGATAAGTCATTTTAATATCAGCATCAGATAAATCAGTTGGTAGTTTTATTTTTATACCCCTGCCCGTATCTATCCACTGACCTTCTTTTGAAGATATGTTAATTGATGCTGCAAGTTCATTGCCTCCTACATTGGATTCGTCCCTTGAGTTGATGTCTATAGGGACCGACTTGCCGCTGTTATTGAACATAGATAATTGATCATTTTCTATATGTATAGTATAATTTCCACTCTGAAATTGATTAATATCTTTGAAATTTTCCGCGGTTTCAATCTCAATATTGGTGCTGTCTTTATCCGTTATGGCTGCGCTTTGCGTTTTATCCGTTATGGCTGCGCTTTGCGTTTTATATCCGGAAAACAGATATTTCCCTTGAAACATAGTGTTTGCTGAGTTTTTAATCTCACTTTTAATGGCGTCTAACTGCTTAGATATTGCCAACCTGCTGCTGTTATCATTGGTTGCATTTACGCCCTCTATCAACAAAGAACCCATCTGCTGCATAAGGTTATCCGATGCTGAAAGCGATGTATCTTCAGCATCCAAAATGCCGTTTACTGCGTTGATATTCGTGCTGTACTGTTCAAATCTCGAGTTTATATCCTTTAGCGACAGTACTTTCGATAGCGCTATGGGATCCGTGGACAAATTAAGCAGTCTCCTGCCGCCTGCCATCTGGCTCGTAGTGTTCAGCATTTGTTCATTAACCCTATTGATGTTATATAGGAAATTGTCAAAAAGCATATTGTCGACTACTCTCATTGCACCATCCCTATCAATGTCTTTGTCATCTCATTCACAATTGATATAAATTTTGCAGATGCCTGATATGCCCTTTGAAACTTTATTAAACTCGCCGCTTCGGCATCCAACGACACACCCTCTATGGACTGCTGCTGACTTTTAATCTGTTTAACGACAGACTGCTTTGATGCCAGCATATTAGAATATCCTTTAGCCTCGGAACCAATTTTTCCCAAAAACGCATTATAATACTCATCCAGACTTTGGGTATTATCAACCATAACTTTTTTAAGCTGCAGCTGCGTTATGGTCTCGGCATTTGAGCTGTCACCGGGGCTCAGCGTTCTGCCTGCTGCTATTTTGCTCAGATCATTCGACACCGTATCGGAAATCCTCATATCCTTTGCGCTGTGTCCCGAGAAAAATGTATTAACACCGGCAGCTGCGAGAAAGTTAGAAGAATCATATGTAAATGAAACATTATACCCGCTCTTTGCGGATATCTGGACATTACCGCTATTGATGTTGGATAGACTCATAGTGGCGTAATCATGCATAGTGTTATTAAATGAATTTTGCAGATCGGAAAATTTGTTTTCACCATTTACATTAATTGCAAATGTACCGATATCATTGCCGTTATCGTCTGTAACCTTAACATTAAACGAACCTGTTTTAATAGCAATGTCAAACCCTGTTGCATTAGTTGAGTTAAGCTGAGCATTGTTAGATTTTAGATCGTATTCTCCTACAACTTGTTTATATGCCGTCAAACCGGTGCCCGATGCGTGAATTTTATTTATATTTTGAATCAGTGATGATGCCGTAGCATTTAGGTCACTTTGATATTTGTCTATAATGTTGTCTCTTAAGTTCAAGACTGCGCCCAAAGATCCGCCGTGTATTTTTTGAGTTATGTCTACTGTTTGGCCGTTTTTCTCAACAAAATAAACCTTATTATAAAGAGAGCCATTCAATTTATTTGCCGACAATTCATTATAGCTGTCACCCGACACGATAGGCATTCCGCCTACCAATATAGTCATTTCCGATTGAGAGCTTGTATCGTATGATTTATCCATAACATTTACATTGGCTAATTTATATAAATTATTTAACAATACTCCGCGCTGATCTCTTAAAGTATTTGCATGCTCGTTATCGCCCAGTTCTCCCTTTTTTATCTCATAATTCAGGTTAGCTATCTGCTTTGCTATGTTATTAATCTGCGTAATTGTATATCCGGTTTCATTATCAAGGTCATTTTTGATTTTGGAAAGAGAATCGTATGCATAATTTACGTTTGATGCCAGCGTCTGTCCTTTATCTAAAACCTGCTGCCTTGCCGTTTGCAAATCAGGATTTAGAGCAAGAGCATGCCAGCTGGAAAAAAATTCCTCCATAGAATTTTTCAATCCGGCGCCAGACATTTCGTTAAACACATTCTGCAGCCTATCCATGGAAGAGTTCATTTTGTCGTAATATGCCTCATCCATTAGAGAACTTCTCAAACTTTTATCTATTAAATTATCTCTTGCGCTCTGAATTTCTGCGATTTTAACACCTGTTCCAAATGCGCCGTAGGATGTAAGCATAGGCATATCCGTAGTCATTTCAGCGCTTTCTTTTGTATATCCTTCGGTGTTTGCATTTGCAACATTATTGCCTGTTGTATTCATAGCCATTTGGTTGGCGTAAAGTCCGCTCTTCCCAATATTCAGCGCATCAAATATTGTAGGCACTATACCCTCACATTCATTCTATTGTAATCCATATCCTCAATAGACGCATTTTCTTTATAATTTCTATTACTGTTCTGAATAATACTTGCATACATACTGCTCATGCTATTGTAAAATGATGTATGCTCTGCGGCTATCATTCTATTCAGCTTTTCTTTTTCCCTGTACTTTCCCATAACAGATTTTGCTTTTTTCTCTAATGTCCTTAACTCATCTATGTCTCGGAGCTTATTTGACAGAGATATAAGTTCGCTTACTTTTAAAACGTGGTGTTTATCTAATAATTTTTTTATTTCGGTTTCCATATCTTTAATTTTCAAAGCAAAATATTTTTTAATTTCTACGGTTTTAGATAAATTGGCTGTATCTGCATTTACCAAATATTCTCTTTCTGTACTGTTCATCTCTAAAAGCTGTTCATATATTTTTATAATATCGCTCAATACATCTTTCAAAGCCTCAATCGTGTTATCCATTCTTCCATTCCTCTAATAACGCTTTTGAAATCTTGTCAATGGGAGGGTTATACGTGCCTTGTGCTATTTCGGATTTTACTTGATTGATCCTTTCGCTTTTATTCGTATCGCTGCTCAGCACCGCAATCATTTTAGCTTTTGAAGAAATTTCCACTTTATCAGTCTGAGAAACCCTGTCCTGTTTATCAGTAATCTCTGCATTTTTATTTCCACTATTTTTATTTCTATTATTCTCCACATTAACTTGTTTGGAGTATTTCTGTATCACGCCGGATACAAAATCATCTACCTTCATTTAAACACCCCCTTAAATGGCTTCTAAATAGATAATCGGCATATTCTAATATTACTTTAGAGTTTTCCATTCTCATATGCAAGCACTTTTTTGACATAGCTGCGCGTCTCTTTAAACGGAGGCAGACCATTATACTTATTTACATTTGAGGGTCCCGCATTATAAGCGGCAACAGCCATTTTTTCACTCTTAAATTGTTTCATAAGATTTGATAAATATTTTGTACCTGCCAATATATTTTCATCAATATCAGATAAATTTTCAGCTCCCATTTCCTTTGCCGTCCTCGGCATAAGCTGCATAAGTCCAACGGCACCTTTGCTTGAAACAGCTGCGGGATTAAAATCGGATTCCGCTTTGATAATGCTTTTTATTAATTTTGCAGGCACAGAATACATGTTCGAAGCCTTTTTTACAGCAGATTCTATCCTGTTCATTAAGTTTGGAGTTTCCTCCGACATTTTCTTATTATCTCCTGCAGCATCTTTATTTTTTGCATAATGGTGAAGATTTGCTTTCAGGGAGTTGAACATTTCATCCGCTAAACCAAAATTAGAATTTTCTGCCATCTTATCGGATACCGCCTCAATATACATAGATTTATATATGGAATTAGCAGCGTTATCTTTAATTGTAGAATCTTTAGGCAGACTCTCATACATAGCTTTCATCATTTGTGCAAGCATTATCGACTCAAAATCTTTGCATGTTTTTTTCAGCGTATTTACCTGTTTTTGATATCTGCTGATACCTATTGAATTTATCATCTACATCACCTCAAGGTCTGCGTTGAGAGCACCCGCTCTTTTTATAGCTTCGAATATCGCCATCATATCCCGAGGAGTTGCGCCCGATTTATTGAGAGCGTTTACAAGATCGCCGACATTAGCGCCTTTTGAAAAACTCAGCAGTCTTCCTTTTGACTCTTCTACGGACACTTTTTTATTTGTTACTACTTTTGTCTTACCTTTAGCAAGAGGATTAGGCTGAGATGCCTTTTTTATGCTTTCTATAGTAACTGTTATATCTCCGTGAGATATGCTCACGGGTTCTATTGTAACATCCCCGCCTATAACCACGGTCCCGGTTTTTTCATCCAGTACAACAACGGGTTTGCTCGTTGATTTAACATTCAGCTGATTTATCTGAGATATAAATTCTACAACATTGCCCCTATACAGATCCGGAACCATAACATCCACACTGCCTGAGTCAATAGGATAAGCAATATGTTTTCTGTAAAATTTATTAATTGATGCGGCTATACGCGATGACATAAGAAAACTCTGTTTTTTGAGATCTAATGTAACTTTTTGTTTCGCGTTAATGTGAACATCTACGTGCCGCTCTACAATAGCTCCGTTTGGTATAGTTCCTGCGGTGGCATGATTTTTTCTCACCCTTGTACCGCCTGATCCTATATTGTATCCCCCTATGGATAAAGGACCTTGAGCAACAGCATATACGGCACCATTCGCTGCCTTCAGCGGAGTGAGAAGAAGCGTGCCGCCCTGCAGGCTTTTTGCATCTCCTATGGATGAAACAGTAACATCTATTGTGTTGCCTTCCTTTGCGAACGGCGGAAGCTGTGCAGTAACGATAACAGCGGCAATATTTTTTGTCTGAAGCCCGCTCACAATATTCGCCGGCATTGCTACATTCATTTTTTTCAGCGCATTTGCAATAGACTGAATTGTAAATTTTTCCGTATTGCCGTCTCCAGTGCCCTGCAGTCCTATGACCATACCGTATCCTGCAAGCTGATTTGATCTGACACCTTTTACATTTGTAACATCGCCTATTCTTAGTTCAAATCCATACGCGCTGATGCATACTGAAATAAAAAATAGAAAGCCAAATATAATTTTTTTCACTTAAAAACCCTCTAAAATGGTCTTATCAATTCCCATAATTTTGATAGCCATCCGCGATTTTTTGTATCTGCCAGCAATCCTTTGCCGTTATAGAAAATCTTAGCGTCCGAAATCAAAGAAGAATCTATCATATCATTATTTGATATCCGATATCTGTCAACAATACCTGTTATAACCAATTTCTGCTCATCTCCATTTGTAAATATCTGCTTCTCGCCCCTTATAAATAGTCTGTGATTCGGCAGAACCTTTATCACTCGGGCAGTTATCGTTGCAATCAGGCTGTCATTATAGCTGTTTTCTCCGCTGCCTTTATATGCGCTTTTACCGCCGAAATCTGCCAAATCATTCGAAGACCCTCCGGCAGGCATAGCGTATCCGCCCTTTGTTCCACTTTTTGGAACGGCGAATGCGTGGAATATACCATTCTCCGCACCCAATAGTTTTGTTAAACCGCTTGATGCAGATGATTCACTTGAAAGATTGGTTTTTGAGCTTTTTTTGCTCGATGAGGCCTCGTTAATAACTATAGTTACAATATCCCCTACGGTTTTTGCCTTTATGTCTCCGAAAAGATCCCCATTGGATTCGCTCCATAGAGAACCTTCGGAATGGTGAGAATTTATATCAACGGCAGGCTGTTTTTCAACATATTTTGGCATTTTTGTATATTCTGACTCTTTATTCTGTATTGCCGCACATCCCGATAATATTATTGTAAAAATAATAAGTATTATAAATCTGCTCATTGTACCCTCCGACAATCATTCTATCCGCATAATCTTTTAGCAAAAACTATTCCTATTTCAAAAACGGAAAGTAAAATTCATATCGCTTCAAGAACTTGAACAAGAAACTATACACTGTGCAGTGGTCTCTTGAATTTCTTAACACATATTTTGCAATGCCGATTAGAAGAAAATATTAGATGATAGATATTTATAATCTAAAATTATTCTTATCTCCCGCATTAGATAAAAAGGCGTATAGAAAATGGTTTATAAAAAGCG
>CAZOGA010000075.1:0-6404 GCA_964579095.1 uncultured Desulfurellales bacterium | reverse complement strand
CGATAAGATACAGTTATGTAATAAAACATATTGGCAGAAAGGCGGACAATAAAATGAATTTAGATAGCATTACTTCATATGTATATGAGCAGTTTCCGATTGCGGTGCATCTTGGCGCAAAGGTTGAATTTTATGACGGCAAACAGGTTATTATTTCATCACCGCTTGCGCCAAATAGAAACCATACAAACACAGCATTCGGCGGCAGCGCATCGGCTTTGGCTATTTTATCCGGCTGGACATTGTTATATTTAAAATTAGAAGAGATAGGCATAAAAAACCGGCTTGTAATACAGAAAAGCTCTTTTGAATTCAAAGAACCCATCGATAGTGATTTTAAGGCAGTATGCATTATGCCTGAAGAAAAAATATGGGATAGATTCATAAATACATTAAAAAAACACTGCCGTGCACGCATCACAATGTATTCAACAATCAAATATGATTCAGGTACGGGCGGTTTTCATAAAGGTGTGTACGTAGCTTCCGTTTCTAAGTGACGCCGTTCTTGTCCCCTTATTTTATATACTATCAGCCCAGCCGCATATTTTATCTGCAGCAGTTATGCTGTTTCCGCAGTAATTCTTCAAAAAATCAATATCAATATCTTTATCTAAAGGATAATCTTTTAGTGCTTCCAAAGCCTTGTGCCCGTCAAAATCAACATATGCAATTCTTGCCGTAAACTCTTTTTTGTCCCTTCCGAAAGCGCTGCCCGGCAAAAAAGCCACACCCGTATCCTCAAGCACCTTTTCGCACATTTTGTCACTTGTTGTTATGCCGTTTTTAATGAGCTTATCCTTCAAATTTGTAAAATCAGGCAAAAAATAAAATCCGCCGTCAGGCACAGGCACGCTTATATTGGAGCTATTAAATTTTTTATATATGTATCCGCCGAGTGCCCGCAGTATTTTTCTTGAATTGTTAAGATAAAGCTCTATATCATCACCCATTTCAAAGGCCTTGATTGATGCAAACTGAATGGGTGCACTGACTGCCGTAAATGTCTCGCTTGCTACAGCTGCCATACCTTCAAGCAGCCATTTTAAGTTTTCAGGAAAAACAAAAGTGCCGAGCCTCCAGCCTCCAGCGCCGCACCACTTGCTTAAACCGCTGCTTATTATTGTACCTTCCGGATAATACTTTGCAATAGATACATGCTCACCTTTATGGTTCAGCTCGCCGTATATTTCATCGGATAAAATAATAATGCCGTATTTTCCTGCAACCTCGGCAATCTCTTTTAAATGCTCAGGCGGATAAGTTTTTCCGGTTGGGTTGTTTGGATAGTTTAAAATCATAACCCTCGGAATATTTAATTCTTTCCGGCAGTATCTATCAAGATCTTCAGGCATTAAAAGCCAGTCGTTTTCTTTTTTTGTATCTATCCATACAGCCTTTCTGCCTGCAATTTGAGCCTGAGGTGCATATGATACCCAGCTTGGTGCGGGGAGAATCAGCTCTCCATAGAAAACAACCTGCAGAATAAACATAAGCTCTTTTGAACCGGGACCTATTAAAATATTATCAGCATCATAATTCAATTTTTGTGTTTTTTTATAGTATTTTGCAACGGCATCCCTTAATTCGTACAAACCCTTTACGGGCAGATAATCTTTTTTGTAAGCATTTTCTCTTAAAGCTTCCACAACCGAATCAGGCACGGGAAACGGTGTCTGTCCCAAGCCGAATTTGTAAACTTTTTTACCTTCTTTAAGCATCTTATTGCTTTTTTCATTAATATCGAGTGTTGCAGATAAAGGCAGTCCGGCAACATTCAGATTCATACTTCTGTACAAAATATTTCTCATATTTCAAACCCCTTTTTTCTTTAAATCTGCTATTTTTGCACCTGTTTCGCCATAATGTTTCCTTATGACGTTTTCCACTTCAAATCCATCCTTTAAGGATAAACAGTCAACAATATCCCTGTGTCTTTTTCTGATAGCTGTAGGTTTATATAGTTTAAACCAATATTTTGAAAACATAAGATGCGATTTCAGGCTTAGCTTCATCGTAAATTCAACAAGCTGTTCATTATCGCTTTTTGAAAATATATATTTGTGAAACATATCGCCCAAATCTATCAATTTTAATCTGTCGCTATCGCTGCTGCTTAAAGCCAGCCCCTCCATATCATCAGCCATTTTATAAAGCTCGTCAAAGTCCCTGCCCTCAAGCTTACTCAAGCTGCACCTTGCCGCATATCCTTCAAGTACGCCTCTTGTAATATAAGTGTCTATAATGTTTTTGCAGCTTATATCTACAATAAAGTTTCCTATGTGCGGTTTGTAGTTTATAAGTCCATCCGCAGTTAGTTCTTTAAATGCTTCCCTTATCGGCGCTCTGCTTATTTGGAGTTCCTCGGCAAGCCGGTTTTCGTTTAATCTTGTGCCGGGTTTAAATGTGCCGTTCAGCATATTCCGATATATAAAAGATATAACTTGATCTTTGTATGTCGATTTTTTTATCACCATACCGCCCTCTCTTGTCTACTGTCGACAATATGCTATAATTATACAAAACAGATGTCAATATAAAAATAAATTTTACGGTTGACTATATGAAATAATATGTGTTAATCTATTAACCGCTTGTATGTAGCTAAAGCTGCTCGAAAACATCTTGGATTATATAGGGTAAGTTATTTATATAAATTGTTTTTCAAGGAGGATGTTATGTATAAAAACATTTTGGTTATGACTGATTTTTCAGAACATTCTAATTACGCTGTAGAAGTAGCTTGTGAACTAACAGCAAAATTTAGCTGCAATCTATATATACTTCATGTTGCTAATGTAGAAAGCGGATTCACCCTTCTTTTAGATGATAAGGAATATGCTGCCATTAAAGAAAAAATGGACAAGGCAATAGAAGAAGAACTAATTAAACTGCCTGAAAAAATACCGTGCTTAAAAAATGTAAACTACACCCCGATACACAGAAGAGGCATACCGTATGAAGAAGGGCTTAAAGAGATAGAAACAGGGAGATATGACCTTCTTGTTATGGGCTCTCATGGAAAATCAAATGTAACTACATTTTTCTACGGCAGCACGACTGCAAAACTTACAAGAAGATCACCAATCAGCACTTTAACAACAAGACTGATTTCTTATCACGCAAAATAGATAAAAAGCCGCAAATATGGCTTTTTATCCTTTAACTTTGTGCAGTTTTGAGTTTTAGTCTGTAGTTCTGCTCAAGATAAATTAATCCGAACAGCATAATTCCTGCAATATACATATAGTACTTAAAATTCATAGAAACATGAAAAACATCTATCAATCCTGCAGGATTAAACAAAATCCAGGAAGCTGCAAGCAGCAGAGGCACCTCATACCATTTATTCTTTGTTATAAGCCACCCTTGTAGAGCGCTGGCAAATGCAAAAGAACCCAGAATAGCCATGGCAAATATAAGAATTATCAAAGGCCAGCTGTTTATTTTATAAAGTATAAGATCAGGATTAAAAACAAACATAAATGGCAGAATTGCCGTTCTCATATCGTATATAAAACCTTGAATAGCCGTAGGTATAGGATCTGTATCCGCAAGCGCAGCAGCAGCATAAGCAGCCAGACCCACAGGCGGTGTGTCATCTGCTATAATACCAAAATAAAAACAGAACAGATGGGCAGCCATTAAAGGAACAAAAAAACCTTGCGCGTGAGCTATTGTGACAATAACAGGAGCTGTTAAAGATGCCATAACAATGTAGTTTGCTGTTGTCGGCAAACCCATTCCAAGCAGCAGACTCGCTAAAGCCGTAATTATCAAAAGAAGATATATGTTTCCGCCTGAAAGCACGCCGACCAGCTCAGTTATCATGCTTCCGATACCTGTTGCAACCAGTCCGACAACAATACCTGCAGAAGCGCAGGCAAGTGCAACCACAACCATATTTTTAGAGCCCGCTACAAAAGCGTCTATAGTGATAGATATTGATGATTTTATGGCATCTGCAAAACTTGTATGATTGTGTCTCATTTTCATCAATTCCTGATACAGTATTGTAAAAACAAGCAGTATGATTGTTCTGAAAGCAGCCATGGCAGGTGAATGTCTCAAAACCATAAGCTCAATGACAAGCCAGGTTATGGGGACCATATAGTGAATGCCGTCCATAAAAACTTTTTTGCCGTTTGGAATGTCAGGTTTGGACAGCCCTTTCATACCAAGCTTGCTTGCCTCAAGATGAGTAACAAAGAATAGAGCAATATAGGCAACCAGCGCCGGTATAAATGCGGCTTTCACAACTTGGATGTACGGCACATTAACATATTCTGCAATAATAAACGCCGCCGCTCCCATAATGGGCGGCATAAGCTGTCCGTTAATACTTGCTGCAACCTCTGTAGCTGCTGCTTTTTTTGCAGGATAACCTGTTTTTTTCATAAGAGGTATAGTGAAAGTTCCGGTTGTAACAACATTTGCAACCGATGATCCTGATACAAGACCTGTTAATCCGCTTGCTATAACAGCCGATTTTGCAGGACCGCCTTTATATTTTCCAAGACCCGCCAAAGCAAGATCAATAAAGAACTTTCCGGCACCGGCTTTATCAAGCATAGCCCCAAGGAGCACAAATAGATAAACAATGTTTGTAGAAACTCTTAATGGTATACCGAATATGCCCTCCGTTGAAAGAGATATCTGGCTGACATATTTATCAAGTGTAATACCTTTGTATGCCATGAGCTCCGGTAGATGCTGCCCGAAAAAACCGTAAAGAGTAAATAATAGACCTACGATGGGCAATGCAGGTCCCACAGCTCTTCTTGTTGCTTCAAACACAGTAATAATAACCAGCAAGCCAAAAACTTCATCCATTGTGCTCGGAGCGCCCATTCTCATAGAAATGTTGGTCCAGTTAACCATTATATAAAGCGAGGCTGCAATACCTATAATGGCAAATAGATAATCATTCCAGGGTATACCCTTTCTCTGTGATAGAAACGGCAGAAATTTTATGTGATGTTTTTTTAAAAAAGGAACGCTTAAAAATACGAGTGCAACGGCAAATGCAAGATGTATAGCTCTTGAAAATGTGCTGTCTAAAGTCCAGAAACTTGCTATGGATAATTGAAAAAGAGCCCACGCAACAGCAACGGTCGTAATAAGATATCTTTCAAATTTATTAGGTATTCTTAAATCACCGGTATCTTCTCTTAAAAGCTCTTCAAGTTCCTTTTTTCTGTCTTTTTTCATCTGCAAAACCCTTTCTCTATTTTCTTTAAAAGGACGGCATCAAAAAATGCCGCCCGCCCTTAGCTGCACAAATAAATTATTTAATTAAATTTTTCGGTATGTATTTAATTAAACCCGACTCTTTGTAGTACTTCAATGCACCTTTATGAATTGGTGCAGTTAAACCTTCAAGCATATTCTGCTTTGTCAAAACTTCAAATGCAGGATGCAGTTTTCTGAATGTATCAAGATGCTCGAATACCTCTTTTGTGATGGCATAAACAATTTTTTTCGGTTCTTTTTTACTTGTAACAAGAAGAGCTTTTACGCCTATTGTGGCGGCATCTGTTTTGTTGGCAGCCATAGGGTAAAACTTTTTCAATATTATTGATTTTGCATAGTAAGGATGCGTTTTGATAAGCTTATCAACTGCAGGCCCTGTAATTGATACTATTCTAACTTTAATTCTGCCTGATGTAGCCTCTTTAATAGTACCGTTAGGATGTCCCACGGTAAAGAAAAATGCATCGATTCTTCCATCCTGCAATAGTCCCGGAGCTTCTACAGCTTTAACATATTCAGGATGAATATCTTTTAGCGAGATGCCGAATGCTTTAAGTATATCTTTTGAATTTTGCAGTTGACCTGAGCCCGGATTTCCTAAGTTTACCCTTTTGCCTTTCAGATCTGCAACACTTTTTATCCCGCTGTCAACAGATGCAATCAATGTTATCGATTCAGGATGCAGAGCAAAAACGCTTCTTAGATTTTTTTGCGGTCCCTTATTTTTCCATTCTGCTAAACCATTCCACGCCTCATATTCTCTATCTGACTGGCAGATGCCGAAATCAAGATCTCCGCTCATCACAGCATTAATGTTATAAACAGATCCGCCTGTTGATTCAACAGTAGCTTTAATCCCATACTCTTTGTACATTTTATTGACCATTTTTGAAATAGCACCACCAGCCGGATAATAGACGCCTGTGACACCTCCCGTACCGATTGTTACGAAAATTCTTCTGCCATAGCTCAAAGAAACAACTGTAAGCAAAAACAAGGCTGTAACTAATAGAATTCTACCCTTGCGCATACAATACACCTCCTTAAAAAATTAATTATTAACTATATATTAATGAAATAATTCGTATTGTCAAATGCTTTAGAAAAAGCAATATTATGCAATTTTTCCTATTAGTTAGCCAAAACTGGCC
>CAZOGA010000074.1:4344-6523 GCA_964579095.1 uncultured Desulfurellales bacterium | reverse complement strand
CGCTGTGCAGTGGTCTCTCAATGCAAAAAAACCTGAATGTTAAGTATCTGCTCAAGTGTAATTTTTGCGTAAGGTCAATTATTAAGAACAACTCTTTTTATTGAGATCTTTTTAAGTTTTATAAAGTTCACCTATATCGAAAACTTTGTAATAAGAATTTGTCCTGCTGAAAAAATTGTAGACACTAATATTTTCCGCATTTTCCATATCAGCACCGAGACCAAAAGCAATAGGCACAGGACAGCTAAAAAACAGCATACGCTTTCTTATTTCGCCATACTGTTTTGTTATGTTGTAGAAGCTATATAATTCTTTTACATAGTTTGTCCAATCAGAAATAGGTATATTGCCCTGCCCCTGTTTTAGGCTGATATAGGCAATGCCGTAATTATCAAATTCATCCTTTATTTTATTTCTGACATCTCCTATCGGTTGATGCGACGCAAGATGAACAATAAGCGCCTCATTTTCACCTATACTCTCCATAGTATATTTTATTTGTTTAAACGTGTCTGAATTTTCTTTTAAATCCCTAATATTCCTATTCCCATAGTCCAATACAGGCTCAAAATTTTCATTCTGCGCAGAAAAATGATAGACAACAAAAGGCGCTTTTGCACCATAAAGCGCTCCAAACCCAAATGCAAAGCAGCTTGCTCCGAGAAATGTTAAATGAGGTACAACAACTCTGTTTTGGAGTTTTGTTTTTAATTTTTTCAGTTTTTCAAAAGCTGATTTGATATAAAAAGACCAATTCTGCTGAGGCAAAAAATTTTCATCTGTATAGAATATAAAATCATCATTATCCAGAGAAAAGAACCTTTTTATATTGTCAATATCCCAGCCTTTTATATTTTTTAACTTATTGCATATCTTCTTGAAATTTTTAAGAGCCGACTCCCTGGTATTATCACCATCTCTGCTTTTTATAACAGCTGCAGCAAAAGGTATATCTATTCTGTCGTTCAATAATATATAAGACATCGCTTCTATAGTCGAAAAGGTTTCGAATGACATAAGTCTTTTATTTAATTTTTCTGCGAGTGCTTTTTTTTCGCTTAATTTTAGCACAGACAATATATTGCCGGCCTCGTCTATTTTGCCGGTAAAAATAAAATTACTAATATCTGTTTTTGATAAAACAGCTGCATAAACAGCAAGCATAAACGAATCTTCAACAAAATCCCCGCTAAATAGCACAGCAAATGACCTATGAGCAACCTTCTTTATTATATTAAACTGATTCTTTTTGTCTTTCTTGAAAGAAAACGGTTCTTCAGAGTCTATATCAATAACATATGCGGATACCAACTTCATTTTATTATTGCCGACTACAGGAAATTGAGCCATTTTTACAGGATTTATTAAAATTTGGTTGGCAATCCTTATGTCTGTTTTAAGTGCATTTGAGAGCTGTTTGATATCTACTTTGCTTTTGTACTTTCTCAAAAATAGAACTATTTTAGACTTTAACGAATAATTATCATCATCTGCATTAAGCATATCCGTAAGTTGGGCAACGCTATTTTTATCAACTTCTGCATCCGTTGATCCAATAATATTCTCAATTAATTCATAATTGCCTGCTTTGTAATGCCTTAAAATATCTATCACAATATCTCCACCTTTAAGCCTTGCTTAAGCTCATCAAGAATATGCACATCATCTAACCTGTTAATGATTAATTTTTCAGGCAGTATGCCCTCATATACAATATCACTTTGATAATAAAGTTTTGCACTTTTACCTTGATATATATCCTCAAAATATATACATATTCCGTTTTTTTCTGCGCTGATATATCCAAAAGAGGTCTCTCTCAATCTATCCGATGCGGCTGCAGCCAGCTTGCTTGCCGCTGCCGCCAAAATTTTATTTTTTATATTATTGCTCAAATTTATCACAAGGCATATGCTGTCCCCATCGTCAAACGCCAATACATCAGCATTTAAAAATAGACTTCTTTCTGCCTCATTTTTTCTAAACAGTTCTTGATAATAGCCTTGTCCCTCCGGATAACTCAAGCCTGTCCTATCTTTTGGAAGGGGCTTACCCTTCTCCATATAATACTTCATTAATTTTATGTCTTTTCTTATATTCCCTATTTTAATAGATTTTTTTAGAATATCGTCTGATACATATCTAACAAGCGATAATAAGCCGAAAATATTATTATCTA
>CAZOGA010000074.1:2443-4244 GCA_964579095.1 uncultured Desulfurellales bacterium | reverse complement strand
ATATCGTCTGATACATATCTAACAAGCGATAATAAGCCGAAAATATTATTATCTATGCTTATTGTTAAATCTTCATTCGATATCAGTTCGGGATACGGCGTTAGCAGATAAGCCTCATATGGTTTTTTCATATCCGCTACGGCAAAATAGATATCATTAAGAAAATAGACATCGCCGATTTTTATTTCACTATCGGCAGTTTGCACAGACTCTTCTCTTTTAATATTTCTTAAAATATCTCTGTCTTTTTGAGTAATTTTAACTTTTATATCTGATCCTTTTTCCTTGAGCCCATCTATATATGCTTTATATGTTAATTCAATCAGCCTCATATTTACCCCTAATTTTTTATTTCTCTACTTATCATTAACATCTTTTCTGCATATTTCTGACACTATAAAATTATTTAGAGCAAACGCCGCAGCTTCATATGAAAATTTACCGCGCTTTGCTATCCTGTTTATTTTTACCTTAAGCCTGCTGATTGCTTTATCCAAAGAATCCCTGCTTTTATTTTTCATATTTTCCTTGAGCAGATAGCAGCATAAGGCATATTTTTCATTCTTTGTTATCTCTGCATTAAGAGCATCTGAAAACTCTTTAGCTTCCAAATACACCATTATTTTACTGTATGTCTTTTCATTCTCTACAGCCTTTTCATCATCAACTTCAGCTATTCTCTTTTTTCTTATCCTATTAAGCGCTATATTCCTTGCAGTTGCTTTTATATAGGCTTTTATGCCGTTTGAATTCTCTTTAAAGTTTTTCATCACATTAAAACGTTTATCAAAAAGATTCATAAGCGTTTCCTGCAGTATTTCAGCCTGTATATCATCCATTTTTTCAAAAAAAGTTCTCTCTAAAATAAAAACATCAATGCCTTTGAGTGCGAAGTACACTATTTTTTTAACCTCTTCCAGCAGAACGGTTTCATGTTCTTCAGATAGCGGTTTTCCTTTGAGAAACAGCCTTAATGCATCAATGAACATTGTAAATATACCTTTTTATCTGACCTATATATTGCGAATTGCAGGTTCCGCAGAATTTCATAAACAGTTCCATATCCTCTTTGTTGATTGTAAACACGCTTCTCTGATCTCTTACAAATATATACGCCTTATCTTTCCACAAAAAATCACCAACGCTGCATGCATTGTGAAAACAGCGTTTAAGTTCCACAGCAATGCTTCTTATGTAACTTGTCGTAAAAAAAATAGCTTTGTATCTGTTTTTATTCTTTGATATCACAATACCCGGTCTATATTTCCTCGGTTCTTTATTCTCTCCCCTATTATAACCCAAATCGTAATTATATTCTGACTTATAAAATTTCTCAACACAGGCAAGCCACAGCGTTGCAACATAATCAGTTTCTTTGGCTTTTTCCTTAAGAGAATTCTCCAAGAATTCTTCAAGTGTTATTTTGTTCTTCATGTCCGCATTTATAACAGATATTGATAATTTTGTATATGCCTCATGATATATCTATGCTGCCAAATCCCATTGAAGCATTTGTTCCTATGTTCAAGAAAGACGCAAGATACAGATATGGATATAACTCATTTATATTGCTTTTTACATCAAAACTCGCAGACATAGACGGTATAAGCATCTTTCTTTTCTGCCTGTTTGAATATCTGTATATTTTCTCATACCTGCAATCCTTTTTTTCATATTCAGCGTCAACGTCCGGCGCATAAACCTTGAATTCGGGATTGCCGTAATATTTGTTTATTAAATAAATGCGCTTCTCTGCCGCTTTCAGCACAGTTGCAAAATCAAAGTCATCACACGACAGCAT
>CAZOGA010000074.1:0-2343 GCA_964579095.1 uncultured Desulfurellales bacterium | reverse complement strand
GCTTCTCTGCCGCTTTCAGCACAGTTGCAAAATCAAAGTCATCACACGACAGCATATGCGAATCTTTCTTTAATCGCGCAAATTTAATCAGCAATTTGCTTATATTTATAGGCAATTCAATATTTTCAAAATCCCTTGTATTGAATATTAATTCTTGATTTTCTACTGTTTTTGTAAACGGGTTATAAAAACCGGATTCTTTCAAATAAAGTCTCTTAAAAGCATCCATATAAACTTCAGAAAACTGCGTAAAACTTCCAATAAGTGTAATTCTCAAACTATCCCTTGATGAACGGTTTATTATATATGGCGGAAATAGCACGTCTTTATACTTTTCAAAAGATAGCATATAAAGACACTTATCGTTCAAAGGACATTCTTCACATTTCATATCTTTAAGCACACAAAAGCGTTTTTTTAGAGATCTGCCCAACATTCCGCGATAGTATGAGCCGTAAAATCGATAATCCCTCACAACAGGTTCAAACTTCAAATCTATGACACAAAATTTAAAATTGCCTATCTGCATTTGAGCTTTCCTTTAAAAAAATTAGATAAACCGTTTTTTATGTCATCCCGTGCGGCAATTATAATTCTGTAAAGCTTGCTTCTGTTTTTTATCCCTGCTTTGATGCTGTCATTTTTATCAAAGATATTTCTATCCATTGTCACAAAATATGATGTGGCTGATAGACCAAATTCTTGATTTAGACGGGCTAACTTGTATATAGCACCCATCATTTCGCTGTTTTGCAAATCCCCTGATTTACATTCAATTATATACAAACTATTGTTTTTAATAAAAATTACATCAAATTCATTGGGCACATCTTCATCTTTTACTTCACGTTTAGATTTTATTTTTATATTGATTTTAA
This sequence comes from uncultured Desulfurellales bacterium, assembly GCA_964579095.1. Classification (GTDB taxonomy): domain Bacteria; phylum Campylobacterota_A; class Desulfurellia; order Desulfurellales; family Hippeaceae; genus CAJXLZ01. Next base: position 1,465 of record CAZOGA010000074.1, on the reverse strand, counting down.
CGTCATCCACGCAGCTATTCACTAAATCCTTAATCTGAGAATATACATACTCCTCAAACCAACCGCCGCTAAAATAATCAATCCATCTTCTTTTATTCATGTCGTATTTGCCTATATCAACTCCCAAAGAAAGCAATAATGCACCTATAATATTGTAATCTTCGCTTTTGATAAAAGAGTTTACCTTCTTTCCGCCGCTTCTATATGGCCTTAGAATGGATGTTGTTTGATTAAATATACCCTCGTTGTCAAAATACTTGTTAAGCAAATTTTTACTCAGAGTTTCATTTAAAGTTTCTCCATATTCAGCATCGACTCCCAAAGCCTTAATATATTCTTCTACACCCATCTTATAACCAATTGGTATATCTGCTGCTTTTCCGTCGCTCCCAAGCGGATAAATCTGCTTATAACTTGTTGAGTTTATAGGAAGATAAACAATGCTGTCAACAAAGGATTTACCCTCAAAAAATTTAAATGTTGCAAGCGACATAATTTTTGTTCCGCCTGTAACATTAGCAAAAACCTCATCATATTTATTATTATTAAAGTATTCGCTCAACTTTTCATTCACATCAAAGAGCATATTTTCATCAACAACCAATTTATCATAAGGATAATTGCCGACAGCCCTCAAAATAGCATCACTTGTGCCGCTACTTTCCATTTTTGCCGTTGTTAACAACAAAATCTTGTCAAAACCCTCACCATATTCAAGCAAATTCTTCAGATAAACCACATTTGGAATTGTCTGCTTACTGACCAAAACGACAGCTAAGTTCATATCACAACCTCTCATATCTTCTAAATCTCACATGCTCAAACTGTGAAACCTTTATCAATTTTCCATTCTCCATTTTCTCAACTGTGTTTCTCTTTGTTGTTGCATAAACAGGCACAAGCGAGTTGTTAAAACAAAAATCAACCGTCAAGCAAACAGCTCCAAAATCCCCTTGCACCAAAGCCCAGTCACCGCTTGTTGATACTTTGCCTAACCACTCAAACACTGGCTTTAAATAATCTTCTAACTTTTCAACATCAGGCGGAATCCCGCTCCAAATATTCTGTAAATCGGCAGGCAGGTATTCAAAATTTATTATCCCCGTTCTTTTTAAACCCTCAATTTGAACATTGGTAAGTTTATGCGAAAAAATAAGAAAGATGGAATTAGTTAATAGCTTCAATTTTGCCCTTCATCCAACCCATGGGATATCCGCCGGCAAGCCACAAAGTGCTTTGATGATTACTAATTTTTTTATCTCTTCCAACTTTTATGGTAATTTGTCTGCATCCTTCTATTGTTTTGGAGACTGCTCCGCCATGTTTACCTGTTTTTACATAAAATTCATTTTTATTTACACTGCCTAATCTAAACTTGCTTAATTTATCCATATAAACTTGATAATTGTCTCCGCCGATAGTCCCAATATTTTTGTTGTTAATATCAAAATACTCATCTTCCCAT